>JAJZAG010000053.1:10507-15156 GCA_021799555.1 Deltaproteobacteria bacterium
TGGGGTCGAGCTGCTGATCGGGATGGCGGGAGTGCAATCAAACCAGTATCCGCGCGGCCGCGATATCGCACTTCAGTTCAAGGCGCTTGGCGTTCCGGTCATGATGGGCGGATTCCACGTCAGCGGCTATCCTGATTCAGTCAAATTTCTCAACGAGTGCGGGATCACTACTGTCGTTGGCGAAGCGGAAAATCTTTGGGGAATTATTGTCGAGGATTTTCTCCGCGGTGAACTCAAACTCAACTACTCGGTAACCGAGGGAATCCGCGCCAAAACCGGCCGCGAGGACATTATGGTTCCGCTCATCACCGAGTCGCTCCTGCCGGTGCTCGACGACCGCTACCTGACCCGGTTCTTCAACACGTCGATGACGACGATCGACACCTCGCGCGGATGCCCCTTTACCTGCTCATACTGCAGCGTGAAGAACGTGATGGGCCGCACGATGCGCTCGCGCGAGCCTGATTCGGTGGTCTCTTGGGTGCGCGACGCATGCCGTAATCACGGAATCGAATCGCTATTCCTGGTCGATGACGACTTCTTCCGCTCGCCGCGATGGGAGGAAATTCTTACCGGACTTATCGAAGTTAAAAAGGAATTTCCCAACTTCTCCTTCATGATGCAGGTCGATGTGGACGCGTCGTGTTTCGCCGTGCCGGCGCCTGGTGAAACTGAAACCGCCAAGCATCGCCGCTCCAAGCGCTTCACCGAGCTAGCTGCGGCGGCGGGATGCTACTCGGCGTTCGTCGGGATCGAATCGCTCAATCCCGATAATTTGAACTTCGCCACCAAGTACCAGAATACCGACGACCGCCAGCACAAGATGAAGCTCGAAGACGCGCGTGCCCGCGTCATCGACAAGTACCGGCGCGTGGTCGAGAACTGGCACAGGGTTGGCGTCGCGGTCCACGCCGGCTACATGCTGGGCTTTCCCTTCGATGGACCCGATTGCGGACGCATCGCAGCCGAAACGCTAAAGAAAATCGGCTTCGACATCGTGTCGTTCTTCATCATGACTCCGCTGCCGGGTACCGAGGATCAGGTCCGCTACGCCAAAGACGGCGACATCATCGATTGGGATTTCAACCAGCTTGATTCGCAGCATGTGGTCCTCAAACATCCTAAGCTCGACAGCGCGGCTTGGATGCAGGCCTATCGCGACGCGTTCAAGGGCTTCTACTCGATTCCGCGGATGCTACACGCGATCTTCACGGTCGCTGGCGGGCGCGGTCTCGCCCCTGAATCGCGCCGCTCGACGCTGCGCCAGTTCATGTACTACTTCTTCTCGTACCGGCAGGGACGGCATCCGATGGTCGGCGGGATCTGGCCGATCCTGCGCCGCGACGTACGCCGCGGCGCAGTCACCGACCAAGAGGCGCGCCGCCAATACCTGGGCGGGATGCGCTTCGATGCGATCCTGCGCGGCGACTCAGATGGCTTCGCCGGCGCCCCGGCGTAACGCTAAATCACCGTCAAGACATAGAGACGAAGCGGGTCTTTTCGAGAGGAAGGATCCGCTTCCGCGTAATGCCTGCGCGGCCGTGTGCGATCCACGGCGCGGTTGTCCAATCGCCCTAATTGCCGGTGTGAGTAACGAACCCTCTGTGCTGGTCTTGAAATTCGCGTTGTTGTAGTCGCAGAGGATTGGCGCGTCCGCGATGAGCTTGGCTCTCAGAGTTGACGAGGGTGCCACATATGAGGTGAGCAGGTTGAGATTATTAGCCTCGAGCAAACTCTCGGCGTCCGAGATCGCCGCGTCCGCACCATTGGCGGGCTCGGTGCCGGTGGCGGAAGTCACAACGAAGTTAAAGGAAGCGGTGTCGGTTATCGTCTGGGCGGACGTAGGCGTTAGAGTGCTCGTGTAATCGATCGCGCAAGTGGTTCCCTGGATGAGATCGGCTGCGTTCACTGGGGGTGTAAATCCGTTGCAGTTGGTTGTAGCTTCAGCGCTGGTAAGGTAGTTCGCTCACGCCGAGCCGGCAGCGATCCAGACCAGACTCACTATTAATCCAAGGACAGCAAGATGCCTTTTAATCGTTGCGCTCCTCCTATTCCGAGGTCTTTATTCATCCTGCGTACCGTCCGGCTATTTCGTCTTATGAGAAGTTTTCTTGACTCCTGTTTGCGGTTATAACTGCAATTTGTACGTCAAACGCAGTTCGATTGACGCTTTGGCTCTCTTTGATGCCAACCCAGAAATTGTTGACTCAGGGACGTAAATCTCACGCAATTCAGCTAAAGTGTCCGCGAACCATAAGGCTCGTGCCTTTTGGGCACCGGCTTTTTTCGCTGCCGTCCGCCGGTTGATCGTCACCGCCTGACCGCGGTCTTCTGCCGATCGTTCCGATCATGGTTGCGGGCGGCGGGCTAAAGCAGCTAGGGATTTCATCACCGGAATCGTCATGGCAAACATCCCCTACGCACCTGAAATCATCGCGGCCACAGTCGTCCTGATCCTCATCTTTGTCCGTCCGATTCGCCACCTCGTCTTCCTAGTGGTCAGGATCGCGGTGGCAGTTATCGCGATCGTCGTCGCGATCGGGGGTATCTCGATGCTGCTAAACAACGAGACGATCTTTGAGAAACCCGGCGTCGAAGCGCGGACGCTCCGGTTCTTCACTCAAACCGGCGCCGCGACCAGCGAGAAAGGTCTCGGCTCAGCGACCTGCGAATGGCCCGATGCTGTTGCCGCCGCTGCTCCGGCCGCGGTTGCCGCGCCGGAGTCATCTCCGGCGTCGGCCAAACCCGAGCGACCACGCAGGCGCCTTCGCGCTGAGGCAGTCACTGCGGCGAGACCTGCAGGCGCGCCGAGTCTTGGCTTGACGGCTTCTAACGAAGCGCAGGACGACGTTTATCCCGAGCTGATCACTCCGAGCTATCCGGGAATCGCGCCGGCCAAGCTGTTCGCGATCTCTCAGCAGGTGATCAATTCACTGGGCGGATGGAAGATCGTCAACGCCAATCCCAAAACCGGCGTGATCGATTGCATCTACACTTCGCGGATTCTCGGTTCGCAGGACGACGTGCGAATTACCGTCAAGTCCAATAGCGAAATCGAGTTGTGCTCGCGCTCAGGCTCGTCGCGGCCCGATTCGACTTCGCTGCTGCGATGGTTCCCCGGCGACTTTGGCGCCAACGTCGGTCATATCAAGCAGTTCGTCGAGACGATCGACCCGATGATGGACGAGGTTTACAAGCAGGAACAGGAAAAAGAAAATGCCAAAAAGCCCCAGGGAACGCCCTGATTCCCCGCGCCGGTCTTTGACACGCGCGATGCGTTCGGTGCAGGTTGTTTGCATATGGCGATGCGCGAAACCCAGATCGATTCGCTCGCGAGCTTCCTCGTCCACGGCCTGATCGCCAAGGGCATCATCAAGCCCAAGGCCGATGAGAAAGATCTGATTGCCTGCGTTGTCGAGCTGATGTCGTCGAACTTCGAGACCGAAGCCGCAATCGACACCGAGACCGACAACATGGTCGAGGAGCTGATTCGCAAAGATCCGCGTCTAGACCACGAGCGCCTGCGCTCGATGATCCGGCAGAAGATCGCCGAGAAAAAAGGCTTTACGCTGTAGCCGGCGCCCTATTCGATGAAACTTAGCGAAGCACGAATACTGTTCCTCGCCCGCGAATCGCTCGCGCGGCTTCGCGACGAGGGGCTCGCCGAGATCGCGAACTTTCCGCTCGCGCTGCGCCAGGCGCGCGAGCTCGTTGCTGAATGGAACGATAAGGGCGACGAAATCGACGCGCTCGTCCGCAAGAAAATCGGATCGATCAAACGCGGCATCGTCGAGGGCAGCAACGAATGGACAATCCTGTTCCGCCGCTACCGCGATGAGGAACTCCGCAAGCGCGGCCTTCTTCGCTGATGGCGGCGCATCGAGCCGAAACCTCCGCTGCCGCGGCTCCCGCCAATATGATCGCCGGCGATATCGCCGTGCGCTCCCGCGCCGGAATGCGCGGGTTGTTCGGCACGATGCCGCCCGGGCTGGTGCTCGATATTCCGGCCGGCGGCGGAGCGCAATCCGCGGCGCTCGCAAAGCTCGGCTACCGCGTCCTGTCCGCTGATCTGTTTGCGAGCGGACGCGGCACACCCTCGTGGTCGTGGGTCCGGGCGGATGCGAACGCCGCGATGCCATTTGCCAGCGGTGCGTTCGACTATGTGCTGTGCCGCGAGGGGATCGAACACCTCGAGGATCAGATGGGCTTCATCCGCGAGTGTGCACGCGTGCTCAAGCCCGGCGGCACGATCGTTTTGACGACGCCCAACGTGATGCATCTTGCGGCGCGCGCCAGCGCCTTTCTGACCGGCCAGCGAAATTTGCGCCGCGGACTAGTCAACGAGGTCCAGACTCTGCGCGCGCGAAACGGCTCGCGCCTCTACCACGGCCACGTTTTTCTGCTCGACTATTATCGCGCGCGCTACATCCTGCGCGTGGCCGGATTTGACCGCCTTCAAGTCTATACAGACAAGCTGAGCCCGACCTCGATCGCGATGGCCCCGGTCGTGCCGATTCTTTGGGCGGCAATGAAATTCGCGGTCGCCGTTTCATCGCGCAACGTCCGCCACGGCGGCCAGCGCGCCGCCGACCCACGTGTCACGCGCGAACTGTTCCGGCACGTGTTGTCGCCAGCACTGCTCTTCGGGC
>JAJZAG010000390.1 GCA_021799555.1 Deltaproteobacteria bacterium
GTGCCGGTACGTGAAGATGACCGGCAAATATGGCTTCAAGGATGAGTGACGGTCGCGAATAGCGGGCCGCAAAGACAGGCGCGCTCGCGTGCGGAGCGATCATCTGAGGTGGTGGCGGCCGGGATGGCGACGAAGCTCGAAGTGATTAGAACTCACTCACGCCGGATCGCATTCATCGCGATTGTGACGTGCCTGACGCTTGCTCTTGCCGGATGCGGTCCGAGCAGTGTCAATGCCCCGCCGCCAGCGCGGCCCGAACGATTCTACACGGTCCGCCAAGGCGACACGGCTTACCGCATAGCGAAACGATTCGGCATCAGTGTGGGCCGTATGATGGCGGCCAACGGACTGTCAGACCCACGCGATTTGCGCGTGGGCCTGACACTGCGAATCCCCGGCTCCTATTCCGTCGCGGTATCCGGCGCTGCCGCGCACGGACGCTCGAGCGCGATGCCTTACCGGGGCATTCCCGACGCCCACCGGTTCGCGTGGCCCGTCGCCGCAGGCGTGGTCTCTTCGGGATTCGGAATCCGAAACGGCACGATGCATGATGGCGTCGATATCGCGGCTCCCGCAGGCACGCCCGTACATGCCGCAGGCACCGGTGTCGTTATCTTTGCGGGCCGCCTGCACGGTTACGGCAATACCGTTATCATCCAGCACGACAGCCACTATGCGACCGTTTACGGCCACGACGAGCGGAATTTCGTGCATGAGGGTGAACGGGTGCGACGCGGGCAGACGATTGGAGAGATCGGCACCACCGGCAGGACTACCGGCGCCAACCTGCACTTCGAGGTCAGGCGCGACAATATCGCGCATAACCCGCTCGCTTACCTGCCCGAGCCTCCCGCCGCGCCCGGCATCAGGTACGCCGATAGCGGACGCATGTAACGCAGATCAGAATTTCCGCGCCAACGGGCCAGCGCCAAAATAGATTTTTGATCGAGCACCTAGTATGGTGACGTTCTCTTCCGACGGACGAAGCTGAAATGACCACTGACGAAATAAAATCTCTGATCCGGGACGTTCCCGATTTTCCCAAACCTGGAATCTTGTTCCGCGATATCACCCCGCTGATTGCCGACCCACGCGGTTTCGCGGCCGTTGTCGACGGAATGGCCGAGCCGTTTCTCGGGCAGGTCGATACCGTCCTCGGAATCGAATCGCGCGGCTTCATTATCGGCGCACCGGTCGCCTACCGCCTCGGCGTCGGACTGACGATCGCGCGCAAACCCGGCAAGCTGCCCGCGTCGATAGTCGATGAATCTTACGACCTCGAATACGGGAGCGCCTCCCTGCAGATGCATAGCGACGCAATCGCATCCGGCGCGCGCGTGCTGATCGTCGATGATCTGCTCGCGACCGGAGGCACCGCCGAAGCCGCCATCAAGCTGGTGAACCGGCTAGGCGGCCGGCTAGTTGGATGCGCATTTGTCGTCGAGCTGGCCGCCCTTGGCGGCGTCGCGCGAATTGCGCCTTCCAGAAGTTTCGCGCTGATCCGCTATGATTGACGCACGTCCGGCACCGAAGCCTGACGCATAATAACGTGGAACCTTCTGACCGCAGCTCCCACGTCCCGGCCGATCGCCGCCGCCTGTATGCCGTGTTGGCGATCGCAACCGCCTACTTCGCGCTCGAGCTCACAGCCGGATGGGTCACCAACAGCCTCGCGCTGCTGTCCGACGCCGTTCACATGCTGACCGATATCGCAGCCATCTGCCTGAGCCTGCTGACGCTTTGGATCTCATCGCGGCCGGCAACGGAGGGAAAGACCTTTGGCTATCAGCGCGCGGAAATTCTCGGTGCGCTACTCAACGGACTCTTCCTGTGGCTGCTGGTCGCGTTCATCTGGATCGAAGCCGTCGAGCGCCTGCGCCATCCTTCGCACGTGCATGGCTTCGGCGTGATGGCTGTCGCAGTTGTGGGAATTTTTGTCAACTCGCTCGCCGCATGGATCACCGCGAAATCGCCCGGAACTGACGACGGCGAACGCGGAATGGCGGTACGGGCGGTATTTGTCCATGTGATTTCGGATTTGATCGGCACGTTCGGAGTCCTGATCGCGGGCGCGCTCGTATATTTCACCGGCGTCTGGCAAGCCGATCCCGCCGTCAGCATCCTGATCGGAGCGCTGGTCCTCTGCAGCTCGTGGGGGTTGGTCCGCGAAGGCGTCGACATCCTGATGGAATCGGTGCCCGCGCATGTCGATTTAGAGCGCCTGCGCGACGACTTACTTGCCGTCGAAGGTGCCGAGGAAGTGCACGATTTGCACGTCTGGTGCCTAACCTCGCATCAATACGCGCTCGCTGCGCACTGCGTGGTTAGAGCGGACATCGACCAGGACCGCGTGCTGCACGAGATGTGCGAGGTGCTGCGAGTCAATTTCAATATCCGCCACATGACCGTGCAGCTCGAACGCGACAACCGCCGCCAGCACGAGCCGGAGCATTTCTGAGCCGAGTCTTCCGCCCGTTATAACCGCCGCTTGCGCCGCTACAAACGCGCACCGCAAGCCGTTAGACTTGATCTCGCGCCATATCCAGGGTTGCTCACCGGCGCGGCGGCCGCCTGTCATGAAACCCGAAACAACCATCTTTTACGACGTCGATACCCAGCGCGATTTCATCTTGCCGGGCGGCGCGCTCTATGTCCCGGGCGCCGAGAAGATTGCATCGGCGCTAGGCGAGGTGACGCGGCTTGCGCGGGCGCACAAAATTCGCGTCGTATGCTCCGTCGATCGTCATTTCCCCGGCGACCACGAGCTCAAACGCAACGGCGGCGAGTTCGCGGATCACTGCATGGATGGCACCGCGGGCCAGCGCAAGATCGACGAGACCACGCCCCTCGATCCGCTCTATGTCCCGAATCATCCGCTCTCGAGCGAGCAGATCAAGGCCGCGCTCCATCACAAGGGTGAGCTGGTGTTCGAAAAGCAGGATTTCGATGTCTTCATCGGCAATCAACACGCGCGGACAATGCTGCCGATGCTCCTTCAGCCCTTCAGCGACATCGTGATTTACGGCGTGTTCACCGAAATTTGCGTCGCCCACGCCGTCAATGGACTGCTCGAATTGTCGCCATCGCTGCACATTGTAACCGACGCTATCGCCGATATCGGCACGGACGCAGACCGGGTCCGCGCGCATTGGAAAGCCGCCGGTGTCGATTTCGTAACC
>JAJZAG010000391.1 GCA_021799555.1 Deltaproteobacteria bacterium
CAAGCGGCGTTTCGGTACGCTTTCCCACCATTCGCTCCATGGGAGTTCGTTGCGGCGCTCGGGATGGAGCGGGTAGTAAATCCGGTTGTCGCGCTTTGCAGCCTCGCCGCCCACGATCAGCACGGCTTCGCGCTCGCCGTTGTTGATGAAGCAATGGCAAATGCCGGTTCCGGCGGGGAAGGCGGCGAAGTCTCCCGGCTTCATCGCGTGAATATAGCCATCGATCCAAGCATCGACCTCGCCCTCGAGAACGTAAACGAACTCTTCTTCCTTCTCCTCGGCGTGAGGCCATGAGCTTCGCTCGCCCGGCGGCAGACGCAGCAGGTTCACGCCGATTTTGAGAAGACCCGCGGCCCTGCCGATCGACCGTTGGTAGCCGGTGGATTCGATACTGTTCGGGTAACGATGGCGAGTCTCGGGAACCGACTCTGCGTCGATAATGAACGGAGGCCTTGTGGCGCGATTCGTCATGCCTCTCTGTAGCAGAGATTTCAAATAGCAAACAGGCAGAGGGCTTTCGCTGACGGTCGCCGCAAAGGGGACGGGTGATATCGCGCGGACGGCGCCAATCAAGAAGCGATTACCACATCGCTTTCCAGTAGGCTGGGCAGCGGGCCAATGCATGGGGCAGCGCGCCGGTTGGCGCGACGAATCACGCGACACCGATCAGGAAGATGAGCCGGAAGACGCTATCGGCGCTGACGCGGAGGGCCGAAACGTTCGGAAGCGTCAATCGGCTCATGGCGCCGACAGCGACAGCGCCGGTTGTCTTCCGCGCTTGAAGTGCGGAATGACATGCTTTTGCATCAGCTCCATGCTGTGAAGCACTTTGCGATGGTCAAGGCCGCCCAGGCGCGTCCAGCACAAGAGCTGGGTCATGCCAAACTGCTTCTCAATCTGGGCGATGCGCTCGATACAGTGATCGCGATCGCCGCAGATGACGGCGCCGGCTTCGAGGAGTTGCTCCCAGGTGATATTCGCCGCGAGATCGCGGGTCTTGGTATAAAGCTCGTAGGTCTTAACCGGCCCCTGGCCCGCCGGCGGCGCGACATACTTGCTGATCGTGCGGTAATACCAGATGACACGATCGGCGAATTCGCGACGCGCTTGTTCGGTGGTGTCGGCGCAATAGACCATGCACAACGCCGCGATTTCCTTGCTGGCCGGATCGTGACCGCCGCTGCGCAAGGCGTTGCGGTAGGCGTCGAGCAGATCGGTCGCCATCCGTCCCTGAAATCCGAATACGGGAGCGCAGAGGAGATTGAAGCCCCACTTGCCGACCATCGGGAAGGTCGCCTCGCTGAGGCTCGCCACCCATACCGGAGGATGCGGCTTCTGAAGCGGCTTGGGGCGGACCGGCTGATCATCTACGGTGTAGTGGACGCCTTTGAAGTTGACCCGTTCCTGGGTCCACGCCTGAAGAATGATCTCGAGCGCCTCGTTGAACATCCCGCGCGACTTGCTCTGGTCGATTCCGAAGCCCTTGTACTCGCCGGGTTGATAACCGCGTCCCACGCCGAAGTCGACCCGGCCGTCGCTCATCAGATCCAGCATCGCGAAATCCTCGGCGACCCGAATCGGTTGATTAAATGGAAGCACCACGATTCCGGTGCCGAGCCGGATGCGCTTGGTCACCGATGCGACTGCGGCGAGCGAGAGAGCCGGCGAAGCGCAGTAGCCGTACTCGGTGAAGTGATGCTCAGCAGGCCAAATGGAATCGAAGCCGAAATCTTCGGCTGCCCTCATCAGGTCCAGTTGCTCCTTGACGATTTGGTGTTCCGACTTGCCGATCGGATTCTCGAACAAATGCAACATCCCGAACTTCATGTTTGGCCTCCCGGACGGCTTCGGACGCACGTAATCGTTATGAATGCTCAGTCGCGGTCCCCGGAGAAGAAGCTGAAGTCATGCCAGACGCCAGAATAGGGAAAAGACAGGCTTATTTCTCGAATCAGTGCTGCCGTTGGATACATCTGACGCCGACGGCAACATCTCGATAAATAACCCGGCGCGGCGGCTCAGTGCGGCGCTGAGGTACGCATCGGTATAGGGCGGTTGGACTTCGAGCGCCGTGGCGCTAGGATTCGCGGTCGAGCGGAGCACTGCGCGGGACTCTAGGACGGGAGGTCGCCCTGATGAAGCGTGCTGCCACAAATCGCAAAGCGAAGCAGAAGCCTGCCCCACGCGCGCGCAAGACGGCGGCGGCGAGCGCCCGGCGCGCCGCGAAGCCGCGCGGGCATCTGATGCTGATGGTTGGGACGCGCAAGGGCGCGTGGCTGTTTCACTCCGATCGTGAGCGGCGCAGTTGGACGATCGACGGTCCGCATTTTCTCGGCCATATCGTCAATCATCTCGCACTCGATCCGCGCGACGGCAAGACGATGCTGATGGCGTCGAAGACGGGGCATCTCGGTCCGACGATATTCCGCTCGAGCGATTTCGGGCGCACCTGGACCGAGGCGTCGCGACCGCCCGCGTTTCCGAAAGCGCCTGACGGACAGACCGCCGATGGTAAGCGGGCGCTTGCGGTCGATTACACGTTTTCGCTCGCGCCGGCGCATCCGAGCGAGCCGCATGTGTGGTACGCGACGACCTCGCCGCCGGGACTCTTCCGCAGCGACGACGCGGGCTCGACGTGGGAGCCGGTGGCGGGATGGAACGAGCATCCGAAATTTTGGGATTGGAACAATCCCGACGCGGGCACTCCCGACGGCGCGATTCTGCAGTGGGTGACGATCGACCCGCGCGATCCGGCGCATATGTACGTCGTCACGTCGTCGGGCGGAGTTTTCGAGTCGAACGACAAGGCCGCGTCATGGCGTCCGCTAAATAAAAATGTCGAGGCGAATTTCATGCCCGGTTCTCCGCCAGAGTTCGGGCAGGACACCCACTGCCTGCAGATGCATCCGGCGGCGCCCGATCGGCTCTATCAGCAGAGCCACTGCGGAATTTACCGGCTCGATCGTCCGGGGGAAGAGTGGGTGCGGATCGGCAACAACATGCCGCCCGCGATCGGCGACATCGGATTTCCAATCGTGTTGCATCCGCGCGATCCCGACACCGCGTGGGTCTTTCCGATGGACGGCACAACCGTATGGCCGCGCACCAGTCCGGGCGGGCGTCCGGCGATCTATCGCACCAGCGATGCGGG
>JAJZAG010000392.1 GCA_021799555.1 Deltaproteobacteria bacterium
AGTGCTTGATTTTGTTGGTGGAGCTGAGCGGGATCGAACCGCCGACCTCCTGAATGCCATTCAGGCGCTCTCCCAGCTGAGCTACAGCCCCACCGTGCGTTGGGATTTCAGCTAATCCGATAAGCATCGGCTAGTCAACGATTATCCATCATCCGAGGCCGTAGAGCGTCGCGGCGTTTTCCGACGTCATTTTTCGGACCTCGGCGTCGGGGACGCCTTCGAAGTCACGGGCGATTACCTCGCGCGAGTTGGGCCAGGTCGAGTCGGAATGAGGGAAGTCAGAGGCCCACATCAGGGCGCCGACGCCGATATATTCACGCGTGAGCACACCGACGCGATCGTCCTGAAATGTCGCGTGAACCTGGCGGCGGAAGTAGAAGCTCGGCGGATTCGGGATCGCGTCGGGTTCGAGGTAGCGGTACTTCGCATATGAGTGATCCATCCGCTGCAAAAAGTGCGCGATCCATCCGATATCGTTTTCGACCGACACAAATTTCAGCCGCGGAAAGCGTTCGAGCACGCCACCGAAAATCAACTCGGTCAGCGAACGTTCCGCCGAATGATGCAGCGCAGGGTAACCCTTCATCACGCTATGGAAGTCGCCGCCGCCGCGGCGCTCGGTCAGGATATGCAGGCTTATCGGAATCGCGTGATCCTGCGCGGCGGCCCAGAACGGATCGTAGGCGCGATCGCTGTAGGGTTTGTCGGCAGGAGCCGCGCCCCAGATCATCGCGCCGCGAAGGCCGCGCCCGGCCGCGTGCTCGAGCTCGGCGACCCCGGCGTCGATCTCGTCGAGCGGCGCCATCGCGATACCCGCAAGCCGCTTGGGACTATGCGCGCAGTAATCAGCCAGCCAATCGTTGTAGGCGCGAAAGCTCGCGGCGCGCAGCGCGCCGTCCTCGAGCTGAAACAATCGCATCCCGAGGCTCGGGTACAACACCTCGCCGACCACGCCGTCGCGCTCCTGATCTTTGATTCGCGCGACCGGGTCCCACGCCGAGGGGCGCACGCCCGGATATCCGGCCGCCATCGCGGCGCCGAATTCTTTCGGATCGACGCCAGCCACGGCGAAGCCCGCGACGGGAAACGGGCGGAGGCCCTCGGCGACGAAGAAGTCGCCTTCGCGATCGCCAGCGCGCTTGACAACGCGCGGCGCGCGGTCGGCGAAGCGGCGATCGATCCGCGCGGTCCACACATCAGCAGGTTCGATCACGTGCGAGTCAGCAGAAAAGATTCTATCCGGGATCATGGCGAGCGGCCTCCCTCGATCGCGAGCGGTCTATCGCCCGTTTAGCGCCGCGCGCGACGATGCGTCAAGCCGCCGAGTTCGGCTTGTCATAAACATCGGAGATGTCCGGGGCATAAACATTTAAAGAAGTCCGCGCAGTCGGGTAGAGCCGAGCGATGGAAAAGCTCGGGCGGCGGAGCTTCGGGCGATCAGGCCGCGCCAGATGCGGCGCATCCCGCGGGCGACCGCGGCACAAGCGGATTATGGTTGCGGCGATCGCGATGCGAATCAGGCTCAAGCCCGATATCCGGTTAGATTTTTCGGTGCGCCACTTTTGCGAGCGGGTCACCGAGGAGTACGCGGTGAAGGCCTCATACAGCCGGCTGCGGCTGATGCTGCGGGAGTCCGGGGCCGTGAAGAAGCGGACCGCGCGGCGCCTTTCGGCACCGGCGCGATTCCAAGAATCCACTTTTTTCACCGGCTCTCCAAATCGTGCGAGCGCGCGCGGAGAAACGTCTCTACCCAGAGGTGATTCCACCTGCCCTTTCACGATCGCATGATCGCGCGTAAGCGGACATCTTTGAATTTTCCCAATATCCGCTCATTTCGAGCCGTTGAAGCCGGCAGTGCGTGTGGTAGATTTCGCAAAGGAGTGTGCCTCAAATGAGCGAAGAAAACGCCGGCAGTTTCGCGGCGACGCGCGCGATAGTCGAACGCACGCGCGCCATTTCGTGGGATGCGATTCCCGATGAGGCGCGCGAGGTCGCGCGCCACTGCATCCTGGATTTCCTTGGCGTTGCGATAGCCGGCTCGCGCGAGCCTCTGGCAGACATCTTGGTTCGTGAAGTCGCCTCCGCCGAAGGATCGCGGGAGTGCGCACTAATCGGCCGCGCCGAGCGCGCATCGCGGCTCAGCGCTGCGTTGATCAACGGAGCAGCGGCCCACGCGCTCGATTTCGACGACACGCACACCTCGATGGGGGGCCATCCATCGGTGCCGGTTGCGCCCGCGATTCTGGCTCTCGCCGAGACAACGGGAGCGTCGGGGCGCGAGCTAGCCGAGGCGCTCATAGCGGGAATCGAATTCGAGTGCCGCCTTGGCGCGCTGATCGGCAACAAGCACTATGCGATCGGGTTTCACAGCACGGGGACGATCGGTACTTTCGGCGCCGCCGCGGCGTGCGCGCGTTTGCTGAATCTGGACGAGGACGCGTGGCTTAGAGCGATCGGGCTCGCCGGCACGCAAGCGGCGGGGCTGAAGTCCGGGTTTGGCACGATGGCAAAGCCGCTGCACGCCGGCCGGGCGGCATCGAACGGTTTGCTGAGCGCGATCCTCGCCCGCGGCGGATATACCTCGAACAGCGCGATCGTCGAAACCGCGCAGGGTTTTGGGGCAACTCATGCGGGAGAGCCGATTACGCGGGAGGATGTAGCCGCGCTCGACGGCCGCTTTCTGATCCGCGAGACGCTCTTCAAATATCACGCTTCATGTTATCTGACCCACGCGCCAATCCAAGCCGCGGCCAGTATTCGCGCCGCCAATGATCTCGATCCGGCGGCAATCGATGCGGTCGAAGTGCGGGTTCATCCGTCACTACTAGGCGTTTGCAATATCGAAAATCCGACGACCGGGCTCGAGGGAAAATTCAGCTTGCGGGCTACGACCGCGATGGCGCTGCTCGGGATCGACACGAGCAGTTCGCAATCATTCACGGACGCGAAGATCTCGTCGCCGGAAGTCGTCAGCGTGCGCGAACGCGTTCGAATCGTCCCGACAGGCAGAGCACCGAGCACGCGCGCGGAGGTCGAAGTAAAGACGGGCGCAAGGCGTCTGCGAGCCGAAGCGGACTCGGGAGTGCCGTGGCCCGATCTCGCCGCGCAGAGGATCGCGCTGACGAAAAAGTTTTTGGGCCTGGCCGTTCC
>JAJZAG010000393.1 GCA_021799555.1 Deltaproteobacteria bacterium
GATGGCGATTGGTCAATGCACGTTAAGTGGAGAGGTTAAATGACTCAATCGACGACCGCAGCAATGAATTGATGGCGGTGAAAGGGCTTGCATTGTAATACGAACAAGTTGGTGCCACTGCTGGCGCGAGATGGACTGCTGGCCGGGGAAGGCCCGGCAGAAACCTCCGCGTAAATCTAAGCTTCCCCTCGCCTCTCGTTCCACGCCTCCGATTAGATCAGCCTTACCTCATCGCGGCAAGGCCGCCTCTCGAGAAAACCGACAGTCTCCGCAGGAGAGGGGAAAATTCACCGGAGCAGTCGGTGATGCCTGATTACGAAGTACCAGAGCCAATTCTCAAGCCGCCGTCCGAAGAGTCGGCGTGGCACTGGAACATCGAAGAGGGCAAAGAGCCCGAAAAACGGGCGGGCCGACGCGAGGCCGGCTACTTCTATCGCGACCCGAAAGCGTCGCCGGCAGATGGCGACCACGAAGCGCTCGGCGCTCGTAAGGTAGCGCCCGTGAGCGTGGCCAAGCGGGACGCCCATAGGGAAAGAAGCCAGTTTTTTCTCCGGTTGGTCAATCCCTCGCTAATATGGCCGCGCAAGCTTGCCCAGCAGATCGCGTGCGACAATAAGCTTCATTATCTGCGCGGTGCCGTCGCCAATCTCGAGGCCGATCACGTCGCGCATCCGTTGCTGATGCGGTAGCTCGAGGCCGAAGCCCAGGTGCCCGTGCAGAAGCAGGCACTGATGCAACACGCGCGCGCAGAGTTCGGGAGCCAGCCACTTTGCGCCCGCTGCAATCCATCCGTGGGGCTGTTCACGATCGCGAAGCCATAGCGCCTCGTAACAGAGCAGCCGCGCCGCGCGCAGTTCAACGGCGGCTTCCGCGAGCGGGAACGACACACCTTCAAAGCGGGCAAGGCTGCCGCCGAACGCCTCGCGGTCCCCCACGTAGGCGCAGGTCTCCTCGACGCTCTGCTCCGCCGCGCCGATACACATCAGGCCTATCATCGCGCGGCTGAAGTCGAAGCCCTGCATCACCTGGACGAAACCCGCGCCCTCGGCGCCGACGCGTGCCGAGACGGGCACGCGCACCGCGTCGAAAAACAGCGATCCGCGGCCGATCGCTCGCGAGCCCAGATCGCGAAAGCGGGTTCGCGAGATGCCGGCGGAATCAAGATCGACATAGAATGCGCTTACGCCGTGCGCGCCCTGCTCAAGCGTTCCGGTGCGCGCGATGATCAGCGCCGTGCGCGCTGACGACGCGAATGAAATCGAGGTCTTCTCACCGTCAAGGATGTAATGGTTGCCGTCGCGCCGAGCTGAAAGCTTGACGTGCGCGGCGTCGGAGCCGCCAGCAGGCTCGGTCACGCCAAGCGCCGAGACGACATCGCCGCGGCAGATCGGCGGCAGATACGCGGAGCGCTGGCGATCGTCGCCGTTGCGAGCGATTATCGCGCCGACCAGTGCGGCAAGCAGCAGGACGTAAGCGGCGTTGAAGTCGCCGCGGGCGATCTCCTCGTGCGCAATGCCTAACGAAACGTAATCGAGCCCGGAACCGCCGTACGACGCCGGCACCATTGGCGCAAGGATGCCCATCGCGCCGAGACGGCGAATGAGCTCGGGGGGCAGGTCCTCATCGCGATCGCGCGATTGATACGCGGGCATCAACTCGCGCGTTGAAAACTCGCGCAAGGTTCTCTGCAGAAGCTGCTGCTCGGGAGATAGTCCGAAATCCATCTGCGTGGCACTCAATCTGCTCCGGGCGGTGGCGCAGGGTTGTTCGTGGGCGAGGCGAGCGTTGGCAGGTTTTGCAGCCCGGCGCCGCCGAGCGGCGCGATTTGCGTTACCCCCGAATTGCCCTCCTGCTCGGAGCCGGCTTCGCCTTCGTAATGCTGAATCACGCGCTGTTTAATTTCGTCACGTGATGTCTGCGGCGACACGCCTTCGCTGCGCGCCCATTTCTGACGGTCCTCTGGTGACATTTTTAGCCAGATTTGGCTGGCCTCGGCGGAGTGGCCGTGGTTCAACGCGTCGAGATACTGCTGCTGCGGAGTTGGACCGCGATTCCCAAACGGCCAGCATCCAGAGAACGCCACAGCACCAACTATCGGCGCGAGCACGCAAAGCAGTGTCCGAAGCGCATTCCCGCGATCTTTGCCGACCTTCATTGCGAGTCTTAAAACGTCACCACGCTACGGATCGATTTGCCGGCGTGCATCAGGCCGAACGCCTCATTGATTCGCTCCAGCGGCATCGTATGCGTGATCAAGTCGTCGATATTGATGCGGCCTTCCATGTACCAATCGACGAACTTTGGAACGTCACGGCGTCCGCGCGCGCCGCCGAATGCGGTGCCCTTCCAGGTGCGTCCGGTGACGAGCTGGAAGGGGCGCGTCGAAATCTCCTCACCAGCTCCCGCCACGCCAATTATCACACAAGTGCCCCATCCGCGATGGCAACATTCGAGCGCTTGCCGCATCAGCTTTACGTTGCCGACGCATTCGAAGGCGTAATCGGCGCCGCCGCGCGTCAAGTCGGTCAAATGCGGCACGAGATCGCCTTTGACCTCGGCGGGATTTACGAAGTGCGTCGCGCCAAACTTTCGCGCGATCGTTTCGCGCGCCGGGTTGACGTCAATTGCGACGATCATTTCGGCACTCGACAGACGCGCACCTTGAATGACATTAAGACCGATTCCACCGATCCCGAACACGACAACCCGGTCACCCGGCCTAACTTTGGCGGTGTTGATGACCGCGCCGATTCCGGTCGTTACGCCGCATCCGATGTAGCAAATCTTTTCGAACGGCGCGTCGGCGCGAACTTTAGCGAGCGCTATCTCAGGGACGACCGTGTAATTGGCGAAAGTCGAAGTCCCCATATAGTGATGGACCATCCGGCCGCCGCGCGAGAAGCGGCTGGTGCCGTCGGGCATCAGGCCTTTGCCTTGGGTCTCACGGATCGCGATGCACAAGTTGGTCTTGCCCGACAGGCACGCCGGACAATTACGGCACTCCGGAATATAAAGCGGAATCACGTGGTCGCCGGGCGCGAGCGTGGTGACGCCCGCGCCGGTCTCGACCACAACGCCCGCGCCTTCGTGGCCGAGGATCGCGGGGAACAGTCCCTCAGGGTCTTTACCTGAGAG
>JAJZAG010000394.1 GCA_021799555.1 Deltaproteobacteria bacterium
CAGGAATCGTCTGCAAGCCCGCCATCAGCATCAGCATCACGATCGGCGTGACGTGCCACGCATCGACGACCGCAACCGAGAGCATCGCGAGCGATCCGCCGGGCGCGAGCCACGCGCGCGGCGCAAGTCCGGCGGCGGCGAGCGCGCCGTTGACATACCCGCGCGGCATCAGCAGGTAACGCGCGATCGTGAGGATGACGATTTCCGGAATCGCGAAGGGCAAAATCGCGGCGAGCTCGACGATCGGCGCGCCTTTGCGGCGTGCGGTGAGGAGCAGCGCCAGCGCGAGGCCGAGGATGAGTTCGAGCGCGAGGCTTCCAAGCGGCAGGATAAGGTTGTTGAGCGCGGCCCGCCAAAACATCGGATCGAGCGCGAGCGCCGCATAATTCGCAAGCGACGGACCGCCGCGGTCAAACGACTCGGCAAGTCCGCCGAGTGCGGGAAAGACCAGGGCCGCGAGCATGAAAAGCGCGGGAATCGCGACGAACGCCGCGCGCAGGATTCGCGCGCTCCGGTTCATCGCTCCAGCCCCGCGCAGCATCTCGCATCGGCACTATCGCCGAATCGCGCGGACGCCGCGCCTTGGTAGATCCCGGCAAGGGCCGCGCGCGGGGGCGCGCCGCGAAACAGCACCGCGCGCGTCGCACGCTGCCATCGATTACTCAGTTGAGCGTAGCAAACGACCGTCGGGCGCGCGCGCACACGATCGCGCATCGCGGAAAACCCCGCGTAGAGAATCGCGTCCTCGCTGCCCGGCGGAGGTGCGATCGACCCGTACCATCCGAGCTCGCGGCCCAGACGCCGCTGCGTTTCGGGTGTGAGCAGCCAGGCCAGGAACGCGCGCGCCAGTGCGCGATGCGGCGCGGAGCGCGGAATCGCGAGGTAGCCGCCGCCCAGGGCGGTCGCGCTCCCGCCGGGACCGGCGGGAATCGGCGCACTGAGATCGACGCCGGGCGCAAGGCCCTTGGACTTGAGGTATCCGATCGCGAACGGCCAGTTGAAATGAATCCAGACCGAGCCACGCGCCTGCGCTTCGAGGATCGACATCTCGCGGAACACGGCGGACTCGTCATTGAGGGAGGGCGCAAGGCTGTGCAGTAGATCGAACGCGCGCAACGACCCGGGCGACTGCGGGTCGCACGCGCGGCCTCCCGCGCTCCAGACGAACGTCATCGCGTCGCACATGGCGCCCTCGTAGCGCGCGGCTTTGAGCGCCAGCTTGCCGGGATGGGCGCGTGCGAAGTGCGCGAGATCGTCCCAAGTGCGCGGCGGATCGGGAACTTCGAGGCGGTTATAGATCATCGCCTGCCACATCAAACGATGCGGCACAAAATAAATATGATCATTTGCGGTTGCCGCGGCCCACGCGGGTCCGGAGAATAGAGATTGCACGGCAGGCGTGACGAGGCCGTCGAGCGCGGCGGCCGCAGGACGCGCTTCACCGAGCATCGCGAGATCGAGTTCGGCAAGATCGAGCGAGCCGCGGCGCGCGCGAGCCTGAACGCGGATCGCTTCGAGAATATCGCCGTACGATTGAGCGACGATATTGACGCGCGCGCGATGGGCGAGTTCGAAGGGTGCGACGAAGCGCGCGTAGCGCGCGGCCTCGCCGGGAAATACCGCGAGCGCGAGATTGAGCTGAGCGCGCGGCGGCGCGCTTCGGCCGCATCCGGCGAGACCCGCCGCAATCCAGGCGGCGGCGAGCGCGGCGCAAAGGGCGCGAAGTGCGTTAGGCTTAAGATTCACGGCGATCAACCCGTATCGACGATGGAATAACAGTCATGAAGGAAAATCCCAAACTCACCGCAGCGCAAGCGTTCGAGTTCAGCTCGCGGCTTAATCTGACCCTGCTGACCGGGCGGCGCGCGCGCGATCTGGCCGAGATGGTGGAGAATCTGCGCAGCGTTCCCGGCTCCGTGATCTATCATCACACTCACCATTTTCTCGTGCAGCATCAACACCTCTCACCGGAGCCGCCCAACGATTTCGCGTACTGGGTGTCGAATATTCTGCTCGAGCATCGCCTCGGAGAGGAATTGGCGGCGATCGACGTGATGCGGTTTGCGACGATTCACGATTTGCGTGTGGCGCTGGTCGGGGTGATCGACGCGTTTCTCGATCAGACCGCCGATCTCCGCACCGCGCCGCCGGGCCAGGAATTTCACTTCATGCGCTCGGTGTCGTTCGTGATGCCGACCGGGGTGCGCGCGACCGACCTGCGCGAGTTCTGCCACGCGCTCAGCTACGTGTCGTTGAGCGCGATTTCATATCACATGTTCGACGCGCGCCTGCGCCTGGAAAAGAGCGACAACGATTTCGCGGCGTGGATCGAGGGGCAGCTCGGTGATCGCGAGCTGGCCCAGGCGCTGCGCACGATCGATCCTTACACTCACACTGAAGAAGGGCTGCGGCGGCGGATGATCACGCTGGTCGAGCAGCGGTTGGGCAACTGAGATGGGCGCGAAGCTCTCTGAATATATACCGATCGTCGGCGAAGGCGTGGTGCAGGAACTGACCGTGCTCGGCGCGCGGCTGGCGGGAAAAAGGGTGGTCAATGTCAACTCGACCCGGACCGGCGGCGGCGTCGCCGAGATCCTGGGGCGCTTGATTCCGCTGCTCCGCGAGGTTGGAATCGACGCGAGCTGGGAAGTCGTCGAGGGCACGCAGGATTTCTTCGCCCTGACCAAGCATCTACACAACGCGCTGCATGGGACGCCGCACGTGTTTACCGCTGAGGACCAGGGAATTTTCGACCTCACGACTCAATCCAACCTTGAGCGGCTGAACCTTGCCGGCGACATCCTGTTCATCCACGATCCGCAACCTGCGGGACTGGTACGCAACCGCGCAGCAATCGGCGGAAAGTGGTTGTGGCGATGCCATATCGATCTGTCGGCGCCAGCGCCGGGAGCGTGGGAATTTATCGAGCCGATGGTGCGGCAGTACGACCTGGGCGTATTTTCCGCACCGCAGTTCACTCGTGCGCTACCGATTCCGCAGGTGCTGATCTCGCCGTCGATCGATCCGCTCTCGGACAAGAACCGCGCGCTGGGACGCAGCGAGATTGAGTCGATCTTGCTGCGGCTCGGGATTCACAGCGACAAGCCAATCGTTACGCAGGTGTCGCGGTTCGA
>JAJZAG010000395.1 GCA_021799555.1 Deltaproteobacteria bacterium
GCAATATGGAACTCATCGATCGCGCGCACCGCGCGGTCGAGCGCCGAACCGAACGAATGCGCCGAATTCGATTTGCAGATCAGCTTGGCAAACATCGGATCGAACTGCGGCGGCGGCGCGTAGCCAAGATAACCGCACGAATCGACGCGAACTCCCGGCCCCGCCGGTTCCTTGTACGCTGTGATCGCACCGCTCCCGCGCGCGACGATCCGCGCCTGCACCGCAAAGCCGCGTGGCATTCCGATTGCCCCTTGATGCGCGATACCGAAGTCTTTCAGACGTTCTTCCGCCGCGATATGGAACTGCGCCTCAACGAGATCGATACCGGTAATCTCCTCGGTGACAGTGTGTTCAACCTGGATGCGCGGATTGCACTCGATAAAATAATGTTCGCCGCGCTCGGGCACGACCAGGAACTCGAGCGTCCCTGCGTTTACATATTCGGCCGCGCGCGCAAGCCGAATCGCATCGTCTAATATGCGGTTTCTGAGCCCAGGCTCGAGACCCGGCGCCGGCGCGATCTCAATGACCTTCTGATGGCGCAGTTGGATCGAACAATCGCGCTCATAGAGATGAACGATTTCGCCATGCACGTCGCCGAGGACCTGCACTTCAATATGACGCGGACGCGCGACCAGCTTTTCGGCGAACACCGAACCGTCGCCGAACGCCGCCTGCGCCTCGCTCTGGCATCGTGCGAACGCCCCCGCCATCTCGTCGGCGTTCGCGACCGCACGCATCCCGCGTCCGCCGCCGCCTGCCGCGGCCTTCAGCATCACGGGGTAGCCGAGCTTGCTCGCGATCGCGGCGGCCTCCACGGCGCTTGCTATGGGATGCGCGCTGCCCGGGACGATTGGGATTCCAAGCGAGCGGGCGAGCTCGCGCGCCTTGGTCTTGTCACCAAACAGCGCCAGCGTTTCCGGCCGCGGCCCAATAAAGGAAATGCCTTCTTCGCGGCATCGCCGCGCGAAATCCGCGTTCTCGGACAGGAACCCATAGCCCGGATGCACCGAGTCACACCCCGTCGCCTTCGCCGCGTCGATCAACGCTTCGATATCGAGATACGTGCGCACCGGATCGCTCACAGACGCGCGCAAGCCGCGGAGCACCCGCGATTCGTTTGTGACCCGGGTATGCAGCGACAGCGCGTCAACTTCCGCATAGACGCTGACCGACTCGACGCCGAGCGCCGCCGCCGCCCGCGCAACGCGAATTGCGATCTCGCCCCGATTGGCAATCAATACACGTTTGAACAAAGGTTAAATCTCCAAATCGCCGCTATCGGATTTTCGAATTCCCGCAAGCGCCGGTCTCGTCCGCGGCGCGTTCTATTACCTGTCTTATGGCCCGGCACGAAACGACCCGCATCGACGAATACCCCTGCCCGTGTCGCGATGGCAAGGTTCTCGACGCCTCTTGCACGAAGCACTGCTATCATTTTGCCGGGTGAGGAGAGCAAGCTGCGGTCGAGATGAATCATTTCGCAACCGATGCTCGATAATGACCCGAGCGGCAAGAGCCTGGAGCGCGAGGCTTGTAGCCTCGGATGGAATCCGGAGCAGAACCTTTTTGGAAGTGACGATGCGACAATCGCCCCCGCCAGCGCGCCGATTGCGCCGGATGCCTGTCTTCGCCGCGGTTGCCTCCTTTTTCCTTCTTGCCGGCAACGCTACGCGAGTCCTCGCCCAGGCGAGCAACATTATCAACCCCGCGCTTTATCCCTCGATTCAAGCGGCGCTGAACGCTTGCGGCTCATCCGGCGGCGGAGTCGTAGATGTCGGCTCGCTTGGCTCTCTAACCGTCGCAACTGCACTTGAGATTCCAGCCAACTGCGCGCTCAAGCTGGGCGCGGATCGCGTAACGGTCACTGCGCCGCAGTTTATTTCGACGATGGGCTCCGGCGCGGCGCTGCTCGGCGCGGGTATCGGACAAAGCCAGATCCAGTTCGCAGGCGGAGCGGCGTTCCCGAGCAAACCGATGATCTCGACGGGAACCGATTGTGCGTCCGTTACGATTTCCGGCGTGACACTTGACGGCAGCCGCTCGGCCAACGCGGCACCGGGCGTTGATGGCGTGCGAGTCGGTTCCCGATCGTCACGCTTTACGCTCAAGGATTCCGTCATCGAGAATTTCACCGGCAACGGAGTTGAGCTGGACAATGTCTCGAACTCTATCGTTATCAGCGGCAACACATTTTTCGACGACGGCGAAGACGGCGTAAACAACTCCCACGCAATCTTCGTTAATCAAGGCGCAGGCACTCTCGACGGTCTGAGGATCGAGAATAACCGGATTGACGAAACCGCAGTCGCCGCCGCGGGCGCGGAGGGAATCAAGCTCATTTCCAATTGCCCGGCCTGCGTCGTCAAGAACGTATGGGAGACCGGCAATCATATCCTGCTCGGCAAAAGTGCAAGCGGCGGAGGGTGGGGAATCGAGAACTGGAACCGCGGCGGCGGCTCCAAGATGTACAACTTCGACACCGCGGACAACTATATCAGCGCGGCGGGCGGTCCGAGCGGCGCGCAAATTAATGGCGACGCCGGAATTTCGTTCGGCGGCAATGATTGCGACCAGAGCTTCGGCAACGTAATCGCACACAACCATATCGCCTATGCGGCAGGCGTAGCGGGCGGCCTCGGCATCGAAAATATTTGCTCCGGCACCACGATTGCCGACAACATCCTCTATTTCAGCGGCGCGATCGACGCTGATGCGCAGACCGATCATCTGATCCTGCGCGCGCTCGATTACCACGGCAACGTTATTGCGGACCCGCACGGGAACGCCGGGATCTTCGCTATCACCAATTCGACCGGCGCGAACATCGCGGACATGTCGATCGCCAACAATGCGATCACGCAGCCCACCGCTGACGGTATCGCCCTGATTTCGAACTCCGCGGGCGCGCGTACGATGCAGGTGAACGTGACCGGCAACAGTGTCGAAGGCTCCCGCTTTGTGAGCGACGGCGCGCTTACCGCGGCGAGCAGGATCATTTCGTCCGCGACGGCGAGCTTCACACCGTTCGACGTTGGACGCCTTGTGATCGGCGCCGGCTTACCCGCGGGCGATACGATCGCTAGCGTGATCAATTCGACCACCGCGATGCTTTCG
>JAJZAG010000054.1 GCA_021799555.1 Deltaproteobacteria bacterium
TAACCTCCTATCCGACTTTCATCTTGCGGCTTGCGCTCGCGAAGCGGAACTTGACGGGCTCGCTCAGAAGGATATTCGTCCACGCAGATCATCGAATGGGATCATAACATTCTCGCGATAGGACCGGCGCTCGGTCAGGCGGCGGTACCACGCCTCGACGTGGGGAATACGCGGACGTTCGATCTCGAGGCGAAGATAGCGATAAAGCGAAGCTCCAGCCGGGATGTCTCCGAGCGTGAAGCGGTCGCCCGCAAGATATTCCCGATGCGCCAAATGCCGATCCAGCAGCGAATAGTCGCGCGCGCATCGCGATACCGCGTCGCGGATCGCGCTCCAATTTCGCTCCGAATCCGGAGTCCGGTAAAAGCCCCAGAAGAGATCCATGAAATCCGGTTGGAGCGTTGCGAGCGCCCAATCCATCCAGCGATCGGCGAGCGATCGCTCGCCCGGATCGGCGGGCCAGAACCTGCCCGAACCGTAACGCGCACCCAAGTATCGACAAATCGCGTGCGACTCCCAAACAGTCGTCCCGTCGTCATCGGCAATCACAGGAACGCGGCCGTGAGGGTTCATTGCCAGGAAGCTCGGGTTATCTAATCCGCCAAAGGCGCCGCCGGCGTTGACGTGCTCATGCGCAAGACCGAGCTCGCCAAGCAGCCACATCACCTTCTGAACGTTGAAAGAATTTCTGCGGCCCCAGATTTTGAGCATCGCGGCGCCTCGGTGCCGAGGTTCGATCGCCTGTTTATAGGTTCAAAAACGTCAAATCTCAATTCGCGGCGGATTCTCAAATCCCGCCCGGAAGGCTCTTGCGGGAGTTCCTTGGCGGAAGAGGCTCAATCCCCCGGCACGAGCTCTATCGGAATACCGTCCACCGGCTGGTTGAGGCAGTGCAAGGCAACGTTCGTTGCAAACCCCTGCGGAGACTCCGCTCCGTCGCGCTTGGCCCCAGCTCAAAAAAATGGAGATTCGGCTATGCAGCGCGACCAATACCGTAGAGAGGCGAGCCGCGCACAGTGCATGGAAAGGTGTCGATGTCCGAGCCTGCCGGCCCGCCAGCGCGAGGAACCCGTCGAGGACTCTCGGCGCATGACTTACGCCGAGAGCCGCCAGGCGCTCGAACCGGCGCGGGTTCGTTCGGCGGCCGATATAATCAACCGGCGACTGTTTCAAGCCGCCAGGCGAAACAAATAATTCGCTTTTTCCGAGAGGGCCGCGTCGAGCGCTCCGCTCAAAACCTCTTGAACGGCACGCCGACCGAAGCCAACGGGATATGTGTCGCAACGAACGGGCCGTACATTACAACGATCAACACGAATGCAATCGCTATCCAGTAGCGCAGATGGTCGAAGCTCACCTCCCATCCGACCGTTGCCGGCGCGTGAATGGTTTCAGTGAAAGGAATCTCAGCCGGCTCTTCGCGTTCACCGATTACTACCGTGAGACCGATGTCCAGAAAAAATAACAGCGCGCCGATCACCATAAGCGAGCCGCCAACCGCAGTGATGATTCCGGCAAGATGCCAGGAGGGCTCGGAATACGGTGCAAGCGCGATCGCGGTACGCCGCGGCATACCGGCGAGTCCGCCTGAGATCATGCCGCGCGCGAAAATCAGCACCCCGGCCGCATAGATCCACGCCTGCGCCTGAGCCAGGCCGCGTGACCACAGTTTCCGATGCTCCAGATACGGCACCAGCCAGTAGGCAATTCCCATTACCGACAGCGCCACCGCAGTCCCGACCGTCAGATGGAAGTGGCCGGGGACGAAGGTGGTGTTGTGAATTTCGATATTCATACTGTAGCTTGCGTTCATCAGTCCGGTAATGCCGCCGAGCAGAAAAACCAGCATCGCAAGAACCTGCGCCGCCACTGAGGGATCGCTCCATGGCAGCGCGAAGAACCATCCGACGAGGCCCGTGCCGCCTCGCTTGCGCCCGCCGATTTCGAGCGCATACATCACGGAAAACGCCGTGAGCAGGCTGGGCAGGAACACTGTGAACGTGAGAATCGCGGTGGCAAACTTGAGCTTGCTCGAGATTCCGGGATCCATGTACTGGTGATGCATTCCGATCGGAATGATACAAAGAAACATCAGGAACACGGCCCGCACCGCCGAGTCGCTGAACAGCTTGCCTCCGACCTGCTTAGGGATCATCGCGTACCACGAAATGTAGACCGGCAGAAGCCAGAAATACACAATAGGATGGCCGGTGAACCAGAACAGCGTGCGGTCCATCAAGGGGTCCGTGGTGGCGACCAATCCCAGAGACCACGGCAAGACAAATACCACCGTCTCGACCGCGATGCCGAGCGATGAGATGTCCCAGAATACGTAGGTCACGACCGATATAAACGCCAGGAGCGGAATCCGTTCGCCGCGATGCTCCCTTCGCCAGGAGCGCAGTGTGACAAACAGATTAAGCGATGTGATCCAGGTGCTGACCACGATCAGCACCAGGCCGAGGTAGAAGGTCCAGTGTGCCTGCAGCGGAGCGTAGAAGGTATAGAGCACGCTGGCCCTGCCCGAGAACATCGCGAATGCCGCCAGCAGCGAGCCGAGTGCGAGAGATCCGAACGCGGCAATTAGCAGGCCGGAGTGGACTTTGCGGTTCAAGCCGCGCGCCATGGTCAGGGTGACAAAGCCGTTGGCAAACGCGAAGGTAAAGATTATTGCATTGAATACCCCGTGAACGGTCAGACCCTGATAGTAGCTATTCATGCCCGGGTAGTATTGGAATATATTGATATGCGCATAGCTAAGCGCCTGGGCAAGGCCGTTGATCACGCCTACGGCGAGCGCCGCAAACCCAAGATATATCGTCAGCGCGATCAGGCGCCGTTGACCGTCCGGCAGCTCCAGCCTTTGCTCCGGTTGGTAGACAATCGCGGTGCTCATTGGACCTCCACCTTGGCGAACATCGTGTGATGACCCCGCCCGCAATACTCATGGCAAAGAAGCAGATAAGTGCCGGCGTGTTCGAACCGGTAATGGGTGATCGACACCTGCCCGGGTATCAGCATCATGTTGATGAGCGTCCCCGGGATCAAGAAACCGTGCGTAACATCGACCGACGTCGCCTTGAATTCGACGTTGGCGCCCGCCGGCAGCTTGATCTCGCTCGGATAGAACGTCCATGCCTGTGCGATGATGTCCACTTCGTAATCGTGGGGGCCGATCTGTTTCACGCCAGGGTTGTTAAACGGCGCTGTGGTGAGCACGGCCATGGCAAGATTCCCGCCGGGCTTTACGGAAATAACCTCCTGGCTTGACTGCACGTGGACATGCATCGCGGCTGAAGCGTAGAAAAGAGCGCACAGAAACAGGGCCAGCATCACCACCGAAATGCCGAAGAAGATTTTCTCGAAGCGGTCCATGTCCTACCTCGTAAGCAGTTCTACATACATATAGCCCCACATCCCGCCGAGAATCGCCAAGTAGGCGATGAGCACGAACAGAGTGCCTACCGGTGGCGGAACTTGGTCTTCGATGGATTCACCCTGCGCGGCATTGCCGGAGTTCAAATGGGCTTCAGGTTTGGATGGCATAGAAACCAACTTCTCCTTTGCGTTCATGCTCTCCGCTGATGTGGAAGACCAGACTCTCGCATGTATCCATTGGCGTCACTTACTGTTTCCGACGGTCACTTTTGAGAAATCGGCCCCAGAGGACGAGCAGCACCAGGAACACGGCGCCGACCGCCAATCCGATCAGGGTCGATGCCAGTGTGAATCTGCCGGCAAGCAGATTATCTAATTCCCCCCACACGAGGAGCACGGCACCGCTCGCGGCCGCTATGAACAGGAAGGCCACCGCTACGAGCCTGCCTGTGGGTACGTCGGTCAGACCGGTTGATTCGGGATTGGTTTGGTCCAATTTGCCCTCTTTACCTACATTGAAACTGCAACGCGCCGCCTGATCGGGATTGCGCGGTGGCAGCGCGCCTGCGTGATCACTTGGTTACGTCCACTTCACCGATCATTCCATCGCTTTCGTGCGGCATGCAGATGTATTTGTAAGTGCCGGGTACGGTGAGCGTCTGCGAATAAGTCGCGCCGGGGGCTATCGGTCCTGAGTCGAATTCCTTTGCGCCTTGCGGCAGACTCACGTGTGAGGCTACTTTCGCCTTGGCCGCGTCCGCAGTCACCGTATGAAGGGTAGCGCCGGTGTTCTTCCACACAACCGTCGTGCCGACCGGAACCCGTAGTTTTTCGGGAACAAATTTCGCCGGTTCGTCGGTCATGGTCACGATTGCCGCTTCGGTGGCCGATGCGAGCGATCCGTGCCGAAGCTCCGCCGCTACAAACACGGCGGCCGTGCTTGCTAGAGCAGACAGCAAAGTCAAACTGAGCAGAGAATTTCTAACGCGAGCCGATCGAGACCTGCCACGAAAGCTGACCCGGGGTGCTGGCGAATGGTTCCAGTACATCGCCAAAAGAGCACGCAAACGCTGTGCCATTATTAGCGGCGCCTCGGGGCCGGCACCAACGCTATCCGGAATTTCCGTTTTGACCAAATCCCGTCAGCTCGGGTTATAAGGCAAACGTGAGCTGCCACGCAAGTTCCGAGTGCACGTGAGTCGCCGCACGCGCTCGGTCCGGCCGGCTCAGGCCGCTTGTCTGCTCCTGGCGCCGTGCACAACTCCAGCGGAAGTGCATTCGCCACCCAGAATGTAGAGTTTCCCGCTGACAGCTTGTGCGATGTCCAAGAGCACTACGTATTCGAATTTTTTGATTTCGGGCGACCAGGGAATGCAGAGACACGCCCGTTGGAGAGGAAATTTGGGCATATGGGTGCTAAGACGAAGCGGACCTCCTGTTCCCGTTGGGAAGCGTTGCCACAGGAACCAGGAGGTGAGGGTCCCCCGATTCCTACTCCAGACTGGGAGTGAGCAAACCGGGTTCATGAGGGTACCCCAATTCTTCATCCAGTCGGAGAGTGAAAAATCCGGGTTCATGGGCCGGCGTTCCGTGCGGCCTGTTGAGCAAATTCCCTGGGTGGAACGTAGTCCAGAGCGGTGTGAGGACGACTCTCGTTATAGTGCTCTCGCTAAGCCGAGGGCCGGGATCGTGCTGGCTGGATTGGTCGGACTTAACTCGGGCGGGGGAATGTGTATAATGGTTACTGGTGGCGGCGTGGATGCGCCGCTGGGTAAGGGCGCCCGCGAGGATTTGAGCGTAGGAGGCCGACGTGGCGATCGGTGCGAGGGTGGCGGCGAATGGGGCCCGGAAACCCGCAGTGGCGCTACGGTTCTTGCGGGCGGCCGAAAGGCGAAGCCCGCGACGCCGCGGCGGCGATCAAGAAGGTCCAAATTTTCGCTTACGGACCCATCCCTGTAATCAAAATTCCGAGCGCTTGTCCGAGGAATTCTCCGCGACGAGGCCTGTGATTTCCTCAAACGAAGCCATCGCCGGCTCCCCGCGCAATCGGCACGCGACTTGTGCTACAGATGCTCTCTTGAAGGAGCATCGCGATGAGTGACCTAGCTAGCCATCCAGCATCCCTCAGGCATCTGCCATCCACTGCGTTGGGCGAAGAGATTGCTGCCGAGATGTCCGAATCCGGCGCCGTGATCGTGGACAGCGTCGTCGCGCCCGCGGCGATTGACGCGCTCATGGCGGAACTCGAGCCGTGGCTCCGGGCGACTACGACCGGGCCGGACGAGTTCTCGGGCAAACGCACCCGGCGCACCGGCGGGCTTATCGCACGCTCGCCGCTTGCGCGCGAGTTCGTGATGAATCCGACCGTGCTCGCGGCGTGCGCGAAGTTCCTCGGGCACGCGACCAGCTATCAGCTCCATCTGACCCAGGTGATCGCAATCGGCGCGGGCGAGCCGGCGCAGACGATACATCGCGACCAGTGGGCGTTCGATTTCTTCCCATTTCCCAAGGGCTACGACGTGCAGTGCAACACGATCTGGGCGATGACGGATTTCACCGAAGAGAATGGCGCGACGCGGGTGATTCCGGGAAGCAACCGCTTCGACGATCGCCTGCGCTTCGAAGAGAAGGACACGATCCCCGCCGAGATGTCGAAGGGATCGATCCTGTTTTACTCGGGCAGCGTCTATCATGGCGGCGGCGCGAACCGATCGGACGCAACGCGCTATGGGTTGAATATCACCTACAATGTGTCGTGGCTCAGGCAGGAGGAGAATCAGTACCTCGCGACGCCGATTGAGATCGCGCGCACGCTTCCGGTCGAGCTGCTGCGCCTGATGGGCTATCGGCTCGGCGCATACGCGCTTGGATACGTTGACGACCTGCGCGACCCGATCGAGATCGTGCGGCCGGACTTGAAGCGCACCGGATTTTCCGCGAACGCCGGCGCGCCGCCCAAGCCGCGCTCGGATATCGGGCTTACGTCCTCGCGCGCGGAACGCAAGCGCCGCGAATGATTGCTTCACGGCGCATCGGTTCGGCGCGAAATGAACAGGGCGCGGGGAAGACCTCGCGCCCTGCTTGTCTGCGCGCGATCCGCCGCGCGTTAGATCTGGCTGTAGCCGCTGCCCTTGCGATCGAAACCGATCCCGTGTCCCTGCTCGATCAGTCCGTACTCCTTCATCAGCTCCTGGCTGTAGGTCACGCGGCCGGTGATCCGGTTGACCGGTTCGGTCGCGAGAATCAGCGTTGCGCGCGCCATATACTCGACTGGCTCGCCGTCCTTCGGTCCCGTGACGAGATGATGATAGACGGTGCCGGGCGTCGCCACAACTTCGGACGGCGACAGGCAGGTGACGGAGATGTTGTCGGCGAAGACTTCGGCGGCGAGTCCCTGAGTCATCCGTTCGAGCGCGGCCTTCTCGGCGCCGTAGCATACGCCGCCGGGCCGAAGGTCTTCGGGCTTGTAGGGTCCGCGGCCGGGTCCGATCGCGGCGCCCGACGAGATGTTGACGATCGCGCCGGACTTGCGCGGGATCATGTCGCGCAACACCAGGCGCGAGAGCATGAACGGCCCGTGCACGTTGACCTGAAACGAGCGCATCCACCGCTTCGGTTCGAAATCCTTGACCGGGATGAAGTAGGTGAGCGCCGCGTTATTGACGAGCACGTCGACGGGTCCGTAGATGCGATGGGTTTCCGCGATAAGCTTCTCGCACTCGGCCTCGGACGAAACGTCGCAGGTTACGGCGGTCGCTTGTCCGCCGGATTTTCTGATCGCGGCCACCGTGGTTTCAAGCGATCCTTCGAGCGGATGGTCGCCTTCGTGCAGCGTGCGCGCGCTGCAGATGACGCGTGCGCCTTCGGCGGCGAAGAGGTCGGCGATGGCCTTGCCGATCCCGCGGCTGGCGCCGGTTACGATCACGACTTTGCCTTCGAGTTTTCCCATAGGCCCAACTCCCGTGTGTATGATTGCGCCGCTACGGCCGCGCGCGGGCTGCGCTCGCGCCACAGGGTGCGCATCGCCAATGGTTATAGCCGTATCGCGGGCACTGCTTCCAGCGCGCGCATCAGATATTGGCGGCGGCCTTTCAGATCGCGCGGCGATACTGATATTCTGACGGCGCGCCGCGCGTTCGCGCGGCGCATCGCCGAGGCGAGACTGTGACTGCGATCGACACGCTGATCATTTTACTTATCGCCATAGTGGCCGGACTTGGTCTGGTCTTTATCGGCGTACTCATTCAATGGAGTCTGCGCAAGGCGTGGCCCAAGGCGCCCGAGGCCGCCGCCGAAGCGGCGCCCGAGGTTGCGCCGCAGGCTCAAATTGCGCCGGAGATCGAAGCTGCCGCGACACCCGAAGCTGCCGGAGCGCCGCCCGCGATCGAGCGCGAAGCGGAGCCTGCCGTGGAAGAGATCGCGCCCGCCATCGAGCCGATGCCGGCCGCCGAGGCGCCCCGCGCTCCAGTGCGAATCGGAATCGGGCTGCGCAAGACGCGGGAAAACTTCCTGTCGCGGATTCGCGCCGCGATCACGGGAGCGAAGAAGGCTGATGAGATTTATGAAGGCCTCGAAGAGGCGCTCATCGCCGCCGATGTCGGCGTCGAGGCGTCAATGAAGCTTGCGGCGGCGGTGCGCAAACGGCTGGGCAACGATAATCGTCCCGACGTTATCCGCGACGCGCTCAAGGCGGAGATCACGGCGATGCTGGCGGACGCGGAGCGCGCGCCGGCCGTCCCCGGCGAAGGTCCGCTCGTAATCATGCTGGTAGGAGTCAACGGAGTTGGCAAAACGACCACCGTCGCAAAGCTTGCGGTGCGGATGCGCGAAGAGCGCGGCGCGGTGGTTGTCGCCGCGGCGGATACGTTTCGCGCGGCCGCCATCGAGCAGCTTGAAGTATGGTGCGACCGGGCCGGCGCGCAGATTATCAAGCATCAGCAGGGATCGGATCCCGCCGCCGTCGCGTTCGACGCGGTCAAGGCCGGACTCGCGCGGGGCGCCGGTACGGTGATAATCGACACAGCCGGACGGCTGCAGACGAAGGTCAATCTGATGGAGGAGCTTAAGAAGATCGCGCGAATCGTCGGGCGCGAGCTTCCCGGTGCTCCGCACGAGACGTGGCTGGTGCTCGACGCGAACACGGGGCAGAATGCGCTCAGCCAGGCGAAGATTTTCGGAGACGCGGTGCCGCTGACTGGAGTAGTGTTGGCCAAACTCGACAGCACGGCGAAGGGCGGCGTCGTTGTCGCGATCGCGGATCGGCTGAGGGTGCCGGTGCGGTTCGTCGGGCTGGGCGAAGGAATCGAGGATTTGCGGGAATTCGACGCGCGCGAGTTTGTCGAAGCGTTGTTTGAGACAACCGGCGAGGAAAGCGTCGGCGCAAGCGGTTCTTATGCGGCTTGACAGGGCAGTTTATCGAAAATTAAACTAAAGGTAGAAGTTTTTCGACTATGGCGACTCCGATTGACGTTCTCAAACAACTCGACGAACGGATTCAGTCCTCTGTAAACCGGATCCAGCAGTTGCGCCGGGAAAACGACGTGCTTGCGCAGAAGTTGGCCGAGAGCGAAAAGCGCCTCGCCGACGCGCACTCGCAACTTCATCAGTTCGAGCAGGAGCGCAAGCAGCACGAAACCGAACGGCTTGAAGTCCGCAGCAGGATCGAGAAAATCCTGTCGCGATTTGACGGTATAGAACTCGGCTGAACCTAGCTTCGGCCGCATTATGAAAGGCGTCAACGTCGAAATAATGGGCCAGTCGTTGACCGTCGCGAGTGACGGCGGCGACGACTATGTGCGCGAGCTGGCCCGCGCGGTTGACGCCAGGATCAGGGAGATTCGCGGCGCAGGAACGCAATCAGTAAGCTCAATTCACCTTGCGATTCTGGCCGCGCTTAACTTCGCCGACGAGCTCGAACGCCTGCGCCTTGAGCATCAGGCATTGGTCGAGCGTATCGAGGCGATGAACAAGAGGCTGTCGGCCGCCATTGACGCCACGCAGGCATAATTCGGCGCGCGAGCCCATTCGATGGTTTTCCCGAACTTTAAGGCACGGGGGCGGGGAAGTCGGTTTGATAGCGACTAGCCACAACGCGAGGCTCTGGATTTCCGGGCCCGTGAGAGGGTTTGCAAAGTCCGCGGCGATTGGATGCGGCGAGCATTATCGCGCCCTGATGGGTGCGCCGCCCGGCAAGGACCTGGCGTCATGCGACGCGCGGCGCCGATGCGTTCAGTGGTTGAGTAGTTAGACCCGCTCCCGCCATGGCGAGGTCCGTGGCGGACGAAAAGCAATACCTACGGGCGATCCTTACCGATTGCCGAATCGCGCTTGATCGCGAGCGCGCACGCTCGTCTTCGGCAGAAATCGCGCGGCGGCTTCTGGCTGCGGATTTTTATCGCGACGCGCGCGTTGTCGTGCTTTACGCCGCGATTGAAAACGAGGTCTCGACCGCGGCTCTCATCGCCGACGCGCTCGAATCCGGAAAGACGGTGATGCTGCCGCGGTACGACCGCGTTCGCGATCGTTACAACCCCGCACATGTCGATCGGCGGCATCCACTGGTGGCAGGGGCCTTCGGAATTCCGGAACCGCCGCCGGACGCGACCGCGGCCACGGCGCAGGATCTCGCGGACGCGATTGTCTGCGTTCCGGGGGTCGGGTTCGGAATCAGAGGTGAGCGGCTGGGACGCGGCAAGGGCCATTATGATCGTTTCCTCGCGGAGTTTTGCGCGGAAGCAATCACGGTCGGTCTTGCCCATTCGTTTCAGCTGCTCGATCGGATTCCTGAACAGTCTTTCGATCGGCGGCTCAACATGATCGTCACCGAGTCCGCCATCTATCGCGCTGTCGATGCGCCAAAGCGTCGGCGCGGCGCGGCGGGCCAAGGAGGTACGCCAGGGTGGCTCTGATAACCGCAATCCTGGGATTCATTATTGGTGGCGCGGTCTTTTTCGTCTGGGGATTGATGCGGCGGCGAACGGAAACCGTCGATCTCGAGGCTGCGCGCGCTCAGGCCGAAGAAATCAGCAAGGAGTTAACACGGGAGGCTCAAACCAGAAGCGAACTTATCGTCAAGGAGGCCGAAGTAAAGGCCAAGGATATCCTCGTCGGCGCGCGCGCCGACGCCGAGCGCGAAGTGCGCGACCGGCGGCGCGAACTGCAGTCGGCGGAAGCCAAGCTCGAATCGCGCGAAGAGGTGTTCGAAAAACGGCTCGAGGCGTTTGAGCGCCGCGAGGCCGATCTCAACCGCCGCGATCAGTCCATCCGCAATCGCGAAAAAAATCTCACCGAAAAGGAAACCCAGCATCAGGCCATGCTCGATGAAAAACTCGCCGAGCAGCAGAGGCTGGTTGACGAGGCCCGCACCCGGCTCGAGGCTGTCGCGGGTCTCACGCGCGAGGAAGCCAAACGCACCTTGATGGACGAAATGATCGGGCAGGCGCGCACGGAAGCCGCCAAGCACATCCGCGTCGTCGAAGAAGAGGCGCGCGAAGAGGCCGACCGCCGCGCCAAGCGAATCGTGTCAATCGCGATCGAGCGGCTGGCCGGAGAGTTTGTCGCCGAGCGCACCGTGTCGGTGATCGCGCTTCCCACCGACGAAATGAAGGGCCGGATCATCGGCCGCGAGGGGCGCAACATCCGTGCGATCGAAGCCGCCACCGGCGTTGACATTATCATCGACGACACGCCGGAGTCGGTCGTCATCTCGTGCCACAATCCGATCCGGCGCGAGATCGCGCGGGTCGCGCTTGAGCGGCTGATCTCGGACGGCAGGATTCATCCGGGTCGGATCGAGGAAGTCGTGCGAAAGGCCGAGCAGGAGGTCGAGGAATCGATCCGCGAGGCGGGACAACGCGCGATCATCGAAGTCGGCGTGCACGGGATTCATCCGGAACTCGTCAAGCTGCTTGGAATGCTCAAGTACCGGTACTCATACGCGCAGAACGTGCTGATGCATTCGATCGAGGCGGCGTTCATCTGCGGCGCGATGGCCGCTGAGCTGGGACTCAACGAAAAGCAGGCGCGCCGCGCGGCGCTCTTGCACGATATCGGCAAGGCGCTCACCCATGAGGTTGAAGGCTCGCATGCGCTGATTGGCGGCGAGCTTGCGCGCAAGTACGGCGAGTCGGCGAAGATCGTCAACGCGATCGCGGCGCATCACGAGGAAGTCAAGGCCGAAACGATCCTGGCGCCGTTGGTCGACGCCGCCGACGCGCTGTCGGGAGCGCGGCCGGGCGCGCGGCGCGAGGTGCTCGAGAGCTACGTCAAGCGGCTCGAGGATCTCGAGACGATCGCGAAGTCGTTCAAGGGCGTCGAGAAGTGCTTTGCCGTCCAGGCGGGCCGCGAGATGCGCGTGATTGTTGAGCCCAACCAGGTGACCGATGAGGACACGGTGATGCTTGCACGCGACGTGGCGCGCAAAATCGAAACCGACATGACCTATCCGGGGCAGATCCGCGTCACCGTAATCCGCGAGACGCGGGCGACGGAGTTGGCGAAATAGGCGACCTGGGCAAATTGAGTTCGCCGGCGCGGGCGCTGCTGAAATTTCGGCGGCGCCCGCGCGCTTTACGCCGCACCGCCGCGAGCGATAGTATCGCGGCCACGATGCCGACCACACGTGAGGCGCTCGAGACCACGATCGCGCTCGAAAAACAGAGCATGTCACTGTATGCGTTGATGGCGAAGATTTTCGCCGCCGATGCGCGCTTGCGCGATTTCTGGTTCGCGATGGCGCGCGACGAGGCGCGCCATGTCGGCGCGCTCGATCTGGTCTCGACCGTGCTCGAAATCGACGGCAAGCTCGACGCACCGAGTCCGATCTCGCTCGAGGATTCGACGATCCTGAAGCTGCGCGCGATGCTCGAGCGGTTCCACCGCGAAGCCGTTCCGGAATTGAAGATTCAACGCGCGCTTGCGATGGCGCTCGAAGTCGAGGAGACCGAGATCGAAGATTTGGTCGCCGAATTGCTCAAGGCGGTGCAGGCGCCGGATGAATACGAGCGATGCTTGCGGCTTTTGATCCACGACCTAGGAGAACTGGGCTTCATGATCGAGCGTCACTGCGCCGATGTGGGATTGCTGCGGCGCTGCGACGCGCTGTGCAACCGCCATGCCGAAACGCTTCGCGTCCAGGCCGCCGGGGGCCGCTAACGCCGGCATCGCCAGATTGATCAATCCACGGTCCCGCGTACGTAATCGACAGTCAGCCGCTGCAATCAGGTTTCGCCCGCGCTAGTGGCGCGGTGGCGGATCGTCGGCTATATTCTGCTGAGCGCTGAGGAGTGGCCAAACTGGCAAGGCACCTGACTCTGGATCAGGGGATTGAAGGTTCGAATCCTTCCTCCTCAGCCAACTCACCATCGCCGCATCGGCGGGGTTTAGCGACGGACGGTCCCATCGTCTAGTGGTTAGGACACCGGCCTCTCACGTCGGGAACGCGGGTTCGACTCCCGCTGGGATCACCAAGTAAATAAGAGGTTGTCGAGCCTAAGCGCTTTTGCTCTGGGCCATTGGCGCCAAATCGGCGCCATCTCTAGTGCCTGGCGCAGCCGACCGACTGCCGCGGCCAAGGTCGACGCCGTTCACCGCCGCGCGCAGATACGCTTCCGACAATTGGCTTTTCTCATCGTTATGCGCGAGCCTTTGTGTCCCAAGAGTGATTGCAGGCAGCGCGCCGCAACGCCGCCTGGTAGCTTGCGAACGTATGCCTCAGGTCGTGAAGGCGGAAGTCCTCGATAGCAGCTCGCTTCACCGCACGCCGAAACAACATCGTGGCCTGGTTTGGTCCTATCGGAAACAGACAGAGCGCGTCGAGGCGCGGGGGCAGCGAGCGTAGCGAATCGAGCGCGGTATCGTTGGGGTAAACGTGCCGCGCCTCCCCGTTCTTAGTATCGGTGAGCGCGCCGATCCGATTCGCCCAGTCAATCGATTTTCGCGTAAGGCTCAGAATCTCGTTGTGCCGCGTTCCGGTGTTCAGGGCGAACACAACCAACGCTCGCAGATAAGACGACTTCGAAGCGTCGCATGCGGCTAGCAGCCGCTCAGTTGCTTCCAAACGGAGGAACTTGGTTCGTCCGGATGGTTCATGCAGTGGCTTCAATCGCAACTTGATTGGCGCTCAGATTCTCCAAACGAACCGCCAAGTAAGTGCCTCGGTGTCTGCGTAGCGAAGGTAATAGCCCGCGCCGGTCTGATGCGCGGTTTCAGTTGAGAGATGTGGGTGGGGCGAGCACTTTGCCGAGCCGGTCGCGCCGCTTGACGAGGTCGGCCAGGGTGTAGCGATCAAGAGTGGAGAAGAAGCTGTCGCAGGCCTCCGCTATAACGCCCGCGAGTCCGCAGACATCCGTGATGATGCAGCGATTGCGTTCGACATCGAAGCATTCCACCGGCTTGAGCGGCCCCTCGGTGTAACGGACAACTTCGCCGATGTTGATTTGACCGGGCGCGCGCGCCAACTCGATGCCGCCGCCTTTACCGCGATAGCTTTTGATGAATCCGCCGCGAGAGAGGTTGTGCACGACCTTGACGAGATGGTTGCGTGAGATTTCATAACGATCGGCGATCTCCGAGATATTGGCGATGCGATCGCGCCGAATTGCGAGATACATCAGGACTCGCAGGGAATAATCGGTGTAATAGGTGAGCTGCATGGCGGCTAAAGCTCGAAGGACTGCATCAGTGACAATATTTCCATTTGTTCGGCGTGTCCAAACACTTTGTTCATGATCGGATAAAGGATTGCCTCCTCCTGGCGGTAGTGACTCTGGAATAGGGCCATTGGCTCTACGGGCCGATCGAACTCCTCCAGAATTGTAGCGCAATCTCTCGCCAGGTTGAGTTTGATGGCGAATCGATCTACCACGCGCTCGATCTCGCGATGTTCTGACCGCATTGCGGCCGTCGAGCCGCCGCCATCGGTTTCCGTTTGCGCATCGAGCAGCGGGAACAGCACGAATTCCTCGAGGTCGATGTAGCGCCTCAGCCCCAATGACAGTTCGCGCACAAGACGGTGGACGGTGTCGATTTGACATCGGTCAACAGTTAATTCGAACTCACGCCAAAGCTCGTACAGGTGGAGATGATATGCAGCCATGGCGCTTGCGACCGTCAGCCGTGCGTCGGGCGAAGGCTTGGCCAGCGTCACGCGCCAGACGAATGGTCTGGGCTCGAGAGGCCACCAATGAAATCCGAGACCATAGCGCGCCTGTAATTCGGAAAAGAGCGGCACGAGCTGGCGGTGCGCCGAAACTTCAAACGAGCCGCCCGGTGGCAGGCGTTCAAAGGCTTCAAACGCGCGCGCACGTTCATTCCGAGACACTTCCCCCAAGTCAAGGACCGGACGTTCGGAGATCGTGCTGGCCGCGGCGCTCGGGTTGATTGATCGTTTTTTTTCAGGCATTGCTCTTGACCATCGCCGTCGAAGATGTATATTGAATACATCTTAACGATGTCTCCCGTCAAGCCCGCCAAACAGGCTCGGCGAGCCACACCCGGGAAGGGAAAGGTTGTCATGAGCACT
>JAJZAG010000396.1 GCA_021799555.1 Deltaproteobacteria bacterium
GCCGCGCGATGACCGACTTCACCTTCTACCAGGCCTTCGCGATCTTCAAGCTCGCGATAATAATGGAAGGAAGCTACTCGCGCTTTGTGCGCGGACAGGCCGACGATCCTCTATTCGCGGGGCTGGTCGATCGAGTGCCCGCACTCGCCGACGCAGCGTGGGCCGTCTGCAATTCGACGCGGCGCTAAGGCACGCGGGCGCGAATCAGGACCGGCGAAGATCGCGAAGCGGAGCGGCAGCCGATGTTTTGTCCCACGTGCGGCACACCGGCTCCTGAAACCGCCGCGCAATGCCCAAGCTGCGGCGGCCCGCTTCTGACCGGAGCGCCAAAGATTGTTGTCGTACACGCGCTGCGCAGCCCCGGCCTTGCGGCGGTGCTGTCGTTCTTCTGGTGCGGGCTCGGACAAATCTATAACGGGCAAATCGCGAAGGGGATCATGATGATGATCGCATACGCGATCTCGGCCTTCATGATGTACCTGCTGATCGGGTTTATCACGACGCCGATTCTGTGGATCTGGGGAATTATCGACGCTTATCGCGAAGCCGACCGATTCAACCGCGAGGCCGAAATCGGCTGATCGAAAATCCCTTCGCGCGCGCTGCGGCGCATCGCCGGGAAAATGACATGCGAAAAGACGCAATCGATGAGTCGCACGAATTGTTTCTCGAACTCGCGCGTTTCGTCGAGCGCGTCGCCGCGATCGCACGCACGGGTCTCGCCTTCAAACCCGACGGCTACGACTCCGAGCGGTACGAAGAGTTGTTACACGAAACTGCGCAACTGAGCGCGGCGCTTGCGCGCGGCGGCGACGCCGATGCGGAAGCGATTCGCAAGCGATGGCGCGCCGATGTGATCGACGGCTACGACGGCTACGTCACGCCGGGTGTAGGATGTGGCGCGATCGTGTTTAATCCGATCGGCGAAGTGCTGATGATAAAGCGGCCAACCGGCAAATGGTGGTATCCCGGCGGCTTCTGCGACGTCGGACTTTCGCCCGCTGAGAATGCCGCGAAGGAAGCACGCGAGGAAACCGGACTCATCGTGCGTCCCGAGCGCCTGATCGCCGTGATCGACAGCCGCAAATACGGCTCGCCGCAAAGGCATATCTACACGATGCTCTTTTACTGCGTCGTCGTCGGCGGCGAGCTGCGTCCGAGCCCGCTCGAGACGCTCGACGCGCGCTTCTTCCCGCTTGACGCGCTGCCGCGTCCGCTGCATCGCGAGGACTCGCGATGGCCCGCGCTCGCGCGCGAGTTTCACTTCGAGGGGCGAGTCGAACCGTACTTCGATTTGCTGGCAGCAGCGCCCGCGGGACCGCATTAGATCGTTGACGCGCGGCGCGCCATCCGCGCGGCGAGCGTGAACGCGGCAAGCGCAAAGACAATCGTGATCGCGATCGACAACTCCATCGTGTGCACCGCGGCGACTATTCCCGGCTCGCCCAAGTAGAGTCCCTGCCGTAACGCCGACATCCCGTAGGTGAGCGGATTCAGCTCCATCGTCCACCACAGGATCTTCGGCGCGCCTTCGGCCGGGAAGAATGCTCCCGACAAGATCCAGATCGGCAGCAGGATCAGATTCATGATCGCGTGGAACCCCTGCGTCGAGTCGATCCGCCACGCAATCACGAGGCCGAGGCTGGTCAGCGTGAAAGCGATTACGGCCATCATCGCGATCGCGACGCATACCGCCGCGAGACTCAGATGGATTCCCGCAAACGGCGCGAGAATCAGGAAGATTATTCCCTGCATCAGCGCGAGCGTCGTTCCGCCGAGCGCCTGCCCGAGCACCACGGTGATTCGCGAGATCGGCGCGACCAGCACGCCTTGTAGAAAGCCTTCGCGGCGATCTTCGACGGTCGAGATCGTCGCGAAAATCGCGGTGAACAGCAGCACCATCACGATCACGCCTGGATAGAAGTACTGCGCGTAATTCATTCCGGATGGCATCCCGCTCGGCTTGAAGGAAGCTTTGAGCCCCGCGCCGAGCAGCAGCCAGAATACCAGCGGCTGCAAAAGCCCGCCGCTTAAGCGGCTGCGCTGGCGCACGAAGCGCGAGATCTCGCGCCACCACAGAGTTCCCACTTGCAGGATGATCTCCATCGCGCGCCTCACGCCTGCTCTCCCGTGGCTGGCTCCGCGAAAAACTGATGCCCCGTCAGATGCACGAAAGCGTCTTCGAGCGTTGGCTTGCCGAAGGACACCGAATCGATCTCGTCGCCGAACGCTTCGACGACCTCGCGCACCAACTCATGCCCGCGCGGCCGCTCGATACGCAGTGTTCCATCGACCAGATCGCTTTTGAGCCGCAATCGCTGCTGCATCTTGCGCTGCAGCGCTTCGGGCACAGCCGCGCGAATCACGACCACGTCGCCGCCGACGCGCGCCTTGAGTTCGCCCGGCGGCGCCATCGCGACCAGCTTTCCTCCGTCGAGGATCGCGATCCGATCGCATCGCTCGGCCTCCTCGAGATAGTGCGTCGTCAGCACGACGGTTACGCCGTCGCGCTCCCGCAGATGCGACAGATAGTTCGAGAACTCGCGCCGCGCCGCCGGATCGAGTCCGGTGCTCGGCTCGTCGAGCAGCAGCAGCTCGGGCTTGTGCAACAGCGACTTGGCGAGCTCGACCCGGCGCTGTAGTCCGCCCGAGAGCGTCTCGACCAAATCGCCGGCGCGCGCCGAGAGTCCCAGCCGCGAGAGCGCCGCCGCCGAATCCTCGCGCAGCTTGCGTCCCCAGATTCCGTAGAGGCGTCCGTGATGCGCCAGATTTTCAGCGACCGTCAGCTTGCCGTCGAGGCTCGGATGCTGAAAGACGACGCCGAGCCGCCGCCGCACCGCGATCGTGTTGTCGGCGAGGTCGTGCCCGAGCATCAGCGCGCGCCCACTCTGTACCGGCACGAGCGTCGAGAGCAGCTTGAACAGAGTGGTCTTACCGCCGCCGTTGGGACCGAGGAATCCGAAGATTTCGCCGCGCGCGATCGTAAACGACACGTCGCTCAGCGCCGCGCGCTCGCCGTAGTTGAAGCACAGCGACTGCGACTCGATCGCGGTGGGCGCAGGCGCATGTCCGGCGGAGATCGCGGGGGCGGGATTTGCGGA
>JAJZAG010000055.1 GCA_021799555.1 Deltaproteobacteria bacterium
GAACCGGCCAACCAGATCCGAGCCGGTCAGGTCCTCGTGGCAAGCCACCGTAATCAATTCATTGGGGCCGCTTTCGAGGACGGAAAGCTGATGGGCCATGTGCTCGACAAAGCGGGTTTTCCCGCATCCAGTCGGTCCCTTGAGCAGAACGGGCAGACGCGCGCTGTACGCGGCGGTGAAGATTTGCACTTCATCGGCAATTGGCAAGTAAAAGGGCGCGCTGGCGGGATCGAGGTGTTTGACCTCGGGGCCGTCAGCCTTGGAACGTGTATCGAATTTTTTGAGCTCAATTCCCATCAATCACCTTTTGCGCATCGATTTGCGCTGGCGGCCATAAAGCCGCGTCCGGTCAAGGCGCGATTGTAAGAGAGCAGGGGCGCAAGGTTCAAGGCGCGTAAACCGTCTTTGCGGCGCACTTTAAGCGTGGCGGAGCTGGTAGACAGTGGTTCCATCACGATTATCCTTTACTTCGTAGCCGCGTGCTTCGAGGTCCGCGCGCAACTGATCGGCCCGTTTGAAATCGCGTGACTTTCGCGCGGCGGTGCGAGCGTCAATTAGCGCCTGAATTTCCACCGGGATAGCCGAGTTCGCCGCGGCGGTTTGAGTTTCGGCCAGTCCGAGACCCAACACCCGGTCGAATGCGCCGAGCGTGTTCCAGATATTATAGTCGCCGCGGCGATATGCTTCGGCAACGAGTTCGAGCGCGACCGCGAGGGCCTGTGGAGTGTTGAGGTCGTTGTTGAGCGCATCGAGAAAGCGCTCGCGATATTCGCAAGAGAACTCAGCGTCCGAGGAATTCGAAACCGCCCCAGCGGGAATGCTGCGCGCGAACTCGCGGAAATAATCGAGGTTGGATTGCGCGGCGCGCAAACCGTCGTCGCTAAGCGCCAACTCCGAACGGTACTTCGCGCCCATGCAGAAAATCCGGAACGCGAGCGGATCGATTCCCATCGCAATGACATCGGACAAGAGCGGAAACTTGCCCGCGCTCTTCGAAATTTTCGCGCCTTCCTTGCCGGTCAGAAACGCGTTGTGGACAAAATAGCGGACGAATGGATGATGCGTCGCGCTTTCGGATTGCGCGATCTCGTTCTCGTGATGAATCGGAATATGGTCCATCCCGCCGGTGTGGATATCTATGGTTTCGCCCAGGTATTTCATTGACATCGCGGAGCACTCGATATGCCATCCGGGATAGCCACGCCCCCATGGCGAATCCCACTGCATCAGGTGATGCGGTTGCGCGAGCACCCATAGCGCGAAATCGTGGGGGCTTTTCTTGTCTGCGGAATGCTCGAGGCGCTGCGCCGCGTTTTGCTCATCGAGGCTTTGGCGCGAGAGACGTCCGGCGCGATTTTCGCCGCGGTACTTCTCAACGTCGAAATAGACGCCGGAGGGCGTCACATACGCCATCCCGGCTGCGATAATTCGTTCGATCAGTTCGATCATCGCGTCTATATGTTCCGTCGCCCGGCACCATACGAGCGGCGGCTCGACGTGAATCGCCGCGAGATCATCTTGGAACAGCTTCAGATAGAAATCTGCGACCTCGAGCGGGGATTTGTGTTGTTCGCGCGCGGTCTTTTCGATCTTGTCCTCGCCGGCGTCCTGGTCGGAAGTCATGTGGCCAACGTCGGTTACGTTGATTACGTGGCGGACCGTGTAGCCGTTATATTCCAGTGCACGGCGCAGAAAGTCCCAACACAAGTACGCGCGCAAGTTGCCGAGATGCTGCGGCAGGTAGACGGTCGGGCCGCACGAGTACAGCGATACCTCGGGCGGATGTTGCGGCAGGAATTTCTCGACCGAGCGCGACAGCGTGTTGTAGATGAAAAACGGCTTCACGGCAGTGAGCCAACTATTTTATCGCGCGCGCGCCCCTCGAAACAACGCGCCGTTCGCGCAAGCAGAGTATTGATGCGCATGCGGCCTCATTGACGGAAACGATTTTCGCTTATTAGGCTTTCACAGGTATTCGCCACAAGAGGGCCGAGATCGTGGACAACAAAGAGATATTTCGCCACTACCAGGACGCACTGTACGATGAAGACACGCTCGGCCAGGTACTGACTGCTGATTTTATCGCGCACGACCTGCCACCGCCTGGCGGCCGGGATGCGCTGATTGCCTTTCGAAAAGCGGTGAACCGCGCGACCAGTAATCCGAAACACGCGATTTTGGACCTTATCGCGCAGGGCGATCGAGTTGCGGCTCGGATCAAGTCAGAATCAACGCACACCGGAGTGTTTGCAGGCGTTGCGCCGACCGGGAAGCGAATCGCTTTTGAGATTTTCGAAATTGTGCGAATCGCCGACGGCAAGATCGCCGAACGATGGGCGGCGCTGCGTCCGAGCGTCTCCGAACTTATCCAGCAGCTTCGCGAGCGGAAGTGAAAATATCGGAAGATTCTCAGCTCTGGCGGCCTCAATGCTGAGAGGTAGATGCCTTGCGCAGGCGGCCTTGGGCGTCGCGATTGTAGCGGCTGGCGGCAATTCGCTTGTATTGCCGGTCAGCAAGCCACGCGTAGCCCGGTACGTACCAGAGATAGGCCAACAATCCGCGCACTCCGCTCTGCATCCGCAAGATCTGGTTGATCGCGCGGGCGCCGCGATAGACCTGCCCGCGATCGTCAACTGCGTGAAGTTCTTCGAGCAGCGCTTCCAGCGCAAGCTCCGGAAACTGGGCGCGCGCCTCGGGATTATGCAGGTCGAGCGCCTCGATCATCCCCGAGTTGTCGAAGTGGCGCACGCCCTCGACGCTGGTACGGCACATCTCGCACGAACCGTCGTAGAGGATCGCAAGCTTTCCCGCCGAGGCTCTACCAACCCGCCCAGGAGCGGCGCTTTTCTGCCGCAGCGCGCTCACCGGCGTGACAGGCGCGGATTCCCGCCCATCCGGCGCAGCTTGAGATTCTCGGTGTAGATGCGCCACTCGTAGCCGTCGAGCAGCGACTTCCATCCCGCTTCGACGGTGTTGGCCGACTTGGCAAGCGTCGTCCAAGTGTGATGGCCATCGGAGAACTTTTTTACCGATACCACTTCGGCCTCTGTCGAGTCGCCACTGGCGTGCGTGTAGGTCTCGATGACTCTGACACTGTCGAGGAACGGGAAGTACTTGAGGAGCGCCTTGCGCAACGCGACGTCGAGGGCGTGAACCACGCCGACTCCGCTTGCGGCTTCGGTTTCCTCGACCGCGCCGATTCGGATCACAACGGTCGCGTCGATTGTGGCCTTGCCGTCAAAGAGATCGTCAATCACGCGGCGGCGGACGATCTCGAACGGGGCGACGTAATCGCGCGAGGTGCGCAATTCCGACAGTTCGCGGGAGGCTTGCGGCGCCTCGGCCTCGTAAAAATCCGTCTGTCGTTCTGGACTCATGTTGCGGCACCTGACTCTCAGCGGATTATCATAACCACGCCTTAGCCTTTCAAGCCCGTTCGGCAATCCCATATGGTTGACTTATGGGGCGAAGCGGGAATCTTTACATGGGCAAGGAGATCTCGCGCCTGAACGCTGTCGATAACCGCGCATCGCAATTCTCCGCGCACACTTCCCGCGGGCGCCGCGCTGCAGTTGCACTTACGATATTCGCACTCGCGGCAATTTGCACCGCTCCCATCGCCCGCGCTGCCAACGTCAGCGTGCCGATCACTGTCGATTACCTGACGCTTACGGCCGCGCTCAAAGCGCAGATTTACACCGCGCCGGGCGGCAGGGCGGCGCTTTGGAGCGGCCTCGACAACTGCCAGTTCCTGTATGCGGAAAATCCTGCCTTCTCCTCGGCGAGTCCGCGTCTGCGTCTGGAAACGGCGGCCAGTCTTGGGCTTGGCGTGAGTTTTGCCGGGCGCTGCGTCAGCCCGATTGCGTGGAGCGGGATAGTCGAAGCCGAATCTGCGCCGTACATCGCATCCGGGACGCGCTTAAAGCTCAAGGTCGTCGATTTGAATCTTTACAACGCGGCGCACCAGAAGACACTTATTGCGGGTAAAGGCTTCGATTTGATCAAGCAATACCTGATTCCCCAGATCGAGACGTTTACCTACGATTTGAGTCCCGCCATCCAACAGCTTGGCGCTCTGGCCGAGGATGCCTCGACACCAGAGGTCTCGGCGCGTATCCGTGCAGCAATTCTGACCGTCCACGCCGAGCCGCAGGTCGAGGTACTCGACGAGGGCGTTCGTATCACGCTCGTGATCACCGTACCGAATTTACCGCTGGCCGCGGCGACCGGAACCCCGGCCGCCGCATCGCCCACGCCGGCCGAGATTGCGGCGTTTCAGAATCAGCTCAATCAATGGGACGCTTTTCTGGTATTCACGGTCAAGAAGCTTGGTGCGGGCGTCGGCGACGATCGGTTCCGCGATCAGCTTATGCGGATTTTGATCGAAAGCCGCTACCGTCTCGTCGCCGCGCTCAAGCAGCCGCCCTCAAGCGCCGGTCCCGACCCTGTACGATCCCTGTTCCTCGACACGTGGCGCAAGCTTGGCGCTGCTGTGCATGACGCGGCGGCTCGCGGAAAACTTGGAGCGCAGGACTTACAGTTCCTGTCGTTCATCTCGGCGGGCGACGCGCTCTTTGCTCTGGACGAGGCCGCACCGGCCCTTGGGATGCGGGTGTCGGCTGCGGATTTGAGGCAGCTTGCACATATCATGGCCCCCAAAGCGACGGGCGATCCGCTGGAGTTCAATTTCGACGAAGACCAAGGTCTCAAAAAGACCTTTGGCATAACCGAGCCGCTGTCGAGTCCTCCCGCAACGAGTCCAGGCGAAACAGGATCGCTTTCCGCGGCACCGTCGCAAGTTTCACCCGGCACGGCGCCTGCGTTTTCGGAGTCCAGTATAGGAGCGTCTTCGGCACGCACGTCGGCGAGTCCTTCGTCAACGCCGGCCGCAACGTCGGAAACACCAGCCGCAACGCCCGAGCCACTCGTCCCGACGCCGCCAACGCTGTCGCCCGCCCCGACGCCGCACGCGGCGACCGGGCGGTGGTTACAAATTCCCCTGTGGCTGATCGAGCCAACTGATGCCTCCGCCGCCGAAACCAACATCGTCCCGGAACTTAAACAGGTTGCGCAGCAACTCAGGCGCGTGGTCGTAAATCGAAACAATGCGCAGCGCTACCGCGATGCGATGGACCGTTTGCTGACGCTCAGCACTGAGTTCGAGCTTCAGGACTCGAAGCTAGCGTCGCCGTACGCGCCGGCATTCCGGCTCCTGGTAAAAAGCGCGGCGTGGCAGGAAAGCTGCTGGCGGCAATTCGTGCGCGTGGGTGATCGCGTCACTTGGCTCGAGAGCTCGACCGGCGATATCGGCCTGATGCAGGTGAATAAGCACGTATGGCGCGGCTTCTACAACCTGGAGAAGCTGCGCTGGGACGTTCTGTACAACGCGGGCGCGGGCGCGCAGATTCTTAGCGGAATGCTCAAAGGCGTCGTGGCGCGGCCGCATCTCGACCCCGTGCGTAATAACACGATCGCACTCGCGCGTTCGGCGTACGCCGCGTATAACGGTGGTCCGGACGCATACAACCGATGGCGAGTGCCGTCGCGCGAGAGCGCGCGGGCACGCGCAATCGACGCCGCTTACGCAAAAAAGCTTCGTGCGGTCGAGCGGCGCGATCCGATCGATATCCTCACCTGCGCCAGCCAGTGGGGTCATCCTTCCGGGGAATAGGCCCGCGCGCCCGAGCCGCGCCCGCCGCTGTCACATTGCGAGTCCGCCATCCACGTTGATGACGGCTCCGGTCACGTAAGACGCGGCGTCGGAGAGTAGGAACGCCGCCATCGGCGCGACGTCCGTTACAAGGCCAAAGCGCCCAAGCGGGATCATCGCGAGCGCCTGCGCCTTGTTCTCGGGGGGCAGAGCGGCGGTCATATCGGTTTCGATAAATCCCAGCGCGAGCGCATTGGCGCGCACGCCCATGCGGCCTACTTCTTTCGCAAGTGATTTCGTAAGCCCGATCACTCCGGCCTTGGCGGCGGAGTAGTTCGCTTGGCCGGGCAACCCGATGAGACCGCTCACCGAGGTAATGTTCAGAATCGAGCCGCGCTTCGCCTTCATCATCATGAATGCCGCGGCGCGCACGAAGTTGAAGGAGCCGGTCAGATTGGTCCGGATTACTTCGGCCCAATCCTCTTCGCTCATCATCACCAGGACCTTGTCGCGCGTGATACCGGCGTTGTTGACCAAGCCGTCGATCGCGCCGAACTCTTTTTTGACCGCGGTGACCATCTCGCGGACGGACTTGAAGTCACCAACGTCGCATTTGAAGGCGAGAGATTGGGCGCCGAGCGCGTCGAGTTCGGTTTTAACCTCGGCGGCCTGCGCTTCGCTTTTGACGTAATTGAAGGCTATCCGCGCACCATGCCGCGCACATTCGAGCGCGATCGCCTTGCCAATTCCGCGCGTGGCGCCGGTTACGATAATTCCCTTGCCGTCGAGATCTTTCAATTCAGCCACCTTCAAGTCCGCAACCGCGGATTTATTCTTCGGAATCGAATCGCCCGGCTTCGCGTTCGAGCGCTCCGCGATATTGCCCGATATACGACAGGTAATTGAAGCCGAACGCGCGCTCAAGTTCGGCGTCATAGGACGGCTGCTCGCCGCCCAAGGCAACAACCAACTGCGTGTAAAGCATCCACTCTTCCGAGCGCGGCGCTTTGCGAAGTTTGTCGCGCCCGAGCATCACTTTGATTGGATCGCTTCCTACGACGGCCGCGAGCAACGGGATTAACTCGCTTTCGTTCTTCGCAAACTCGCCGCGCACGAACAAGTTGACCGAGAAGATGAGCATCGCGACCAGACACGATTCAACGTTCTGGGGCGCGGCGCGATCGCGATAGCGCTCGAGCGGGCCACCGCGTCCAACTGCGTAGGCCAGGAACTCCGCGTTCGCGTCGATGAGCGTCGAAATGAATCCCACCGCCTGCGGCGCTCCGAATTGAGCGAGCCGCGAGCGCATCGCGCGTATCGCCGGACGCGCATTGCGGCGCATGAAGCGCCGGCGCGCCGGAGAGAGCCAGAAGATCAGCGCCGCAAGCATCTTCGTGACGATCTATCACATCGCGGCGTGCAGACAGGATCGCTCGTGGCTTGCCGAAAACGTATCCTCCGAGATCGCGCGCGGAGAGCGGCTATCACACAGGACGCGAGAAGAGTGAATCAGAGGGATTTCTTCGGCCCAAGGCTCGCAACAACGCTCTGATGCTTGCTCGCTGGGTATGCATGTACAAGCGTCGCATCCACTTTATCGCCGCCAGTGATTTCGAACCCGTCGGACAGTTTCAAGATGCGGTGCGACGTACGTTCGATCTCATCGTGCTGCGCTTCTGTCGCGACCTGATCGTCAAGGCGGCAGTATGGCGCATCGCGATCAGCGGGCCATCAAGCGCTGAATGACGATCCGCAACCGCAAGTGCTGCTGGCGCGCGGGTTGTCGAAACGAAAACCAGCGCCGTGCAGACCCTCGACATAGTCAAGCGTGGTGCCCGCAATGTACGGCAGTGAGAAATCGTCAACGCAAACGGAAATCCCGTCGAGCTCTATCACGCGGTCGCCCACTTTTTTCGTGTCGAACTTCAGCTGATACTGAAATCCGGAGCATCCCCCGCCGACTACGCTTATGCGAATCCCGTGCGAGGCGTCGAGGCCCTCTTTGGCGTGCATCTTGCGCACCATTTCGAGCGCTTTCGGCGTGAGTTTTACGTCGGGAAGGTTTGAATTGTCGATCGCTGCGCGGGCGTCTACGCTTGGGTTATCCGTACTTGAGCGCTCCGCAGCGGAATGTTCGATGTTCAGGCGATCCATGACGTCCTGATTCATCTCGGCAGCCATGTTTATCCTCCGGACAAAAGCGGGAACTAAGGTACGAAAAAATCCATCAACCTCCTTCTTTCAAGCTAATCATCGCGAAATGTGGAGTCAACCGCTCCACAATTATTAAGAGTTAATAAGACCGCACTAATGCGAGTTATTTGATGATGACGGCGAGATTGACCGAAACCATCGAGTCGGTCGCGCGAGATTGTGGCTTCGCGATGGTGGGGTATGCGCGGTTGCGTCCGCTCGAGGATCGTGAGCGATTCTTCTTCGACTGGATCGCGCAGGGGCGTCACGGTTCGATGGGCTACCTCGCGCGCGAGCCAGCGCGACGAATCGACCCCAGGCTGGTGGACCCGCGCTTCAGATCGATCGTGAGCCTCGCCTTTCCTTATGCCGCAGCACGAGTGCCGGATATCGACTGGCGCACCCAGATGCGCGGCAGGATCGCCGCGTACGCGCTCGGTCCCGACTACCACGATTACGTACTTGCCGCGGCGAAGTCGGTCGCATCCGTGATCAGCGGCGCGCATCCGGGCTTCCTGACGCGCACCTACGTCGATACCGGACCGGTCTTTGAGCGCGAATGGGCGGCGAAGGCGGGACTCGGATGGTTCGGGCGCAACACGATGCTGTTAAACCGGGAGCATGGATCGTACTTTTTTCTCGCCGAAATTTTCACCGATCTCGCTATTGACGCACCCGCTCAGCTCTATCGCGACCATTGTGGGACCTGCCGGCGATGCGTCGATCTGTGCCCAACTGACGCGCTCGAATCGGGTTACAAGCTCGAACCCAGGGCGTGCATCTCATACCTGACGATCGAGCATCGCGGCTCAATTCCCCGCGATCTACGCGCAAAGCTCGGTCAATGGATCTTCGGCTGCGACATTTGCAATGACGTGTGCCCGTGGAACAGCCCGGGTGGCGAGGCCGAGCATCACGCGGCGCTGCCCTACCTGCCGGAGATCCTAGCGCTCGACGACGCCGCCTTCAGCCGGAGATTCAATCGCAGCGCGATCAAGCGGACCAAGCGCTGCGGGCTGCTCAGAAACGCCGCCGTAGCGCTCGGCAATACCGGTAATCGCGACGCGGTTCCCGTCCTGTCACTTGCGCTTGCCAGCGAGCGTGAAGCCGTTATTCGCGCGCATTGCGCGTGGGCGTTAGGGATTCTCGGTGGTGCGGCGGCGCGCCGCACACTTGAAGTTGCCTTGAGCCGCGAGCGCGAACTGGAAGTCGCGCAAGAGATTCGCCTTGCGCTCGATGAACCCGCAATCTAGCCGCTTGTCAAAGACCGCGCACCATTAGAGACTCGAAGCCATGGAGTTGCGCGATGAACGATGACGTGCGCCGCGAGTTTACCTCAATCGCATCGCGCGAACCGGTTCCGCTCGCGCGCGGTGCGCTCCTGATCGCCAAAGAGGAATATCCGACCCTTGACGTCGAGAACTATCTCGAACAAATCGCGGCCCTCGCGCGTGACGCCGAGCCTATCGTTCGCTCGGGCAGCGATACTGTCGAGCGAATCCAGCTTCTGTCGCAATATCTTTTCGAGCAAAAAGGCTTCGAAGGAAACCGCGATGATTACAGTGATCCGCGCAATTCGTTCCTGAACGAGGTGCTCGAACGCCGCAAGGGCATTCCGATCACCCTGTCGGTGATATATCTCGAAGTCGGGCGTAGGCTCGGCATCAACCTATACGGCATTTCGTTTCCGACTCACTTTCTGGTGAAGGCCGTCGATGATCGCGGAGAACTCGTTATCGATCCTTTTTTCGGAGGTGCGATCCTGAGCCTCGAGGATATTCGCGCGCGCCTCGCGCAGATTTACGGGCAGCCGGTCGAGCTGCATCCAGCGATGCTCAAGCCCGTCGGCGCACGGACAATCCTGGCGCGGATTCTGCGCAACCTGAAGGGAATCTATCTCAGCACTTCGGACTGGAACCGCGCGTTGTCGGCGCTCGACCGCATCTTGCTGCTCGATCCCCGGTCGGTCGAAGAGCTCGCGGAACGCGGCGGCCTCTTCGAGCGGCTCGAATGCTTTCAAGCTGCGCTCGACGATTTTCAGAGCTTCTTGTCAATCGCCCCGGAGCATCCGGGCGCCGACGCTGCACGCGAGTCGGTCCTGCGGCTGGTCCGCCAGGTCGCTCTAATCAATTGAATCTCGCCTGTCTGGCGGCAAATTTATGGCGATGACCGCAGGTTCGACACCACGCGACTTTTTTCAGGCAAGCGCCGCTGGCGCGGCCGATCATGAGCTGCGGCGCAAGCTTGAGAACGCGAGCGCCCGGCACCTTGCACACTTCGCTGAAGTCCGCGGGGAGTTCACGCCGTACGAAGATGAGCGCACCGCCGCGCGCGCGATCAAGCAGGAAGCGATCGGACGCCTGGATGAACTGTTGATCGATCTGACGAAAAGGCTGGAGGCCCACGGATGCAAAGTCTTCTTCGCCGCGAATGCGGCAGAAGCGCGCGAGCATATCGTCAAGCTGGCTCAGACCTCAGGCGCAAAGCGCATCGTCAAGGGCAAGTCGATGACGACGGAAGAAATCGGCCTCAACCCGGCTCTCGAAGCCGCCGGTATGGAAGTGCTCGAGACTGACCTCGGCGAATATATCGTGCAGCTCCGCCGAGAACCGCCCTCGCACATCATCACGCCCGCTATCCATCTGTCGAAAGAAGATATCGGCAATCTGTTCCGTGAGAAATTCGGAATCCCCTATACACCCGAGCCAGACGAGTTGACCGCCGAGGCACGCGAGCGGCTGCGCGAGAGCTTTTTGCATGCGGATCTCGGAATCACCGGCGTAAACTTCGCCATCGCTGAAACCGGCACGCTGGTCGTCGTCGAGAACGAGGGCAACGGCCGGATGTGCTCGACGTTGCCTGATGTGTTCGTCGCCGTGATGGGGATCGAGAAGGTCATTCCTAAGCTGGCCGACCTGCCGCACTTTCTTGAAATCCTCGGCCGCACCGCAACCGGACAGAAGCTCACTACTTACACTAACTTTATTCAGGGACCGCGCGCGGCCGATGACCTGGACGGCCCGCGCGATATGCATGTCGTCATCTTGGACAACGGGCGCAGTGCGATGCTCGCCGACCCGGTCTTGCGCGAAGCGCTGATGTGCATCCGATGCGGCGCGTGCCTGAACGTATGTCCGGTCTATCGCCATATCGGCGGTCATGCGTACCGATCGCCCTACCCCGGACCGATTGGATCGATAATCAGCCCAAATCTTGTCGGCTCCGCCGCGGCGCATCTTCCGTTCGCCTCGACGCTTTGCGGCGCGTGCAAGGATGTGTGCCCGGTCAAGATCGATATCCCGCGAATCCTGCTCCATCTGCGATGGAAGGAAACCTCAGGCCCGACGCCTCCCGAGTGGCCGGCCGCGGCGCGCCGCGCGCGCGCCGGAGCCCGGCGGTTCGCGCGGATGGCACGGCATCCGCGCACCATGCGCATCCTCAGCCGGATCGCTGCGGCAATACTCAAGCCGGTCGCGCACGACGGCTGGATTAGGCGGATGCCGCCGCCGTTTGGCAACTGGACGAAACTCCGCGACTTCCCGCGGCCGCGGCCGCGCGGGCGGCGCGCTGTCAAGCGTCAGGACGCGGAAGGTTGACGATGGCCGAGCTGCACAAACTCGTGGCGACCCTCAGAACCGCGCTGGAAGCCGGTACCTCCGAGCCAGCACGAGCGCAAGAGCCACCAGCCGAGGTTCCGCTCGCGCATGACGCCTATCGAGCAGAACTCGTGACGCGCTTTGCGCGCGAACTCGAAGCGGTGGGCGGCCGCTTTCTCGGAATTCTGACGCTCGCCGAAACAATTGCGAGGCTCGTCGCACTGGCGAAAAACGCGCGAATGGTCGCGATCGGCAAGGGCGTCGCGATCGACACGGGTGCGATCGCTGCCGCAATCGATCGCGCCGGCGTTCCCATAATGCGCACCGCGCCGACGACGGATCCTGAGGCGCGCGGCGCGTTTCGCGACCGGCTCGCGCGCGCCGATATGGCAGTCGCCGAGGCGGACTACGCAATCGCATCGACCGGAACGCTCGCAGTCCTCACGATGCCATCTCGGCCAAGTTCACTTACACTGCTCGCGCCCGCGAGCGTAATCCTCGTGCAGATCGGTCGAATTGTTCCCGATCTGGCCGCCGCTCTCGAGGCGTTTGGCACCGACACGCTCGCCGCGCATCGGATGACGCTGATCACCGGTCCGAGCCGAACCGCCGATATCGAAAAGCGCATCGTGCTGGGAGTGCACGGCCCGAAATCGCTCGACGTAATCGTCGTCTGGCCTCACGATGACTGAAGTTCAACTCTTCTCGACTTGCCTTGCCGAGGAATTTTTTCCAGAGGTTGGCGACGCCGCGGCGACCGTGCTCGAACGATTGCGGCTGAAGGTGCGTCCACTAAGGAGCGCGTTCTGTTGCGGACAGGTCGCATTCAACGAAGGGTTCCGCGATGAAGCCGTCGCTCTGGCACACTGCTTTCTTTCCGCGTGCAGGCCCGACACGCCGATAATCGTGCCGTCGGGTTCGTGCTCGAGCATGATCAGGATTTTCTACTCCGACCTTCTGGCGCACGACGAGACCCTCGCACGCAAGACCGCGGCGATTCGCCCGTGGGTATACGAGTTCTCGCAATTCATCGTTAGCGTGCTGAAGGTCAAATATGTGGGCGCGCGATTCGAACGCGCGGTTGCATACCATCCGTCGTGCCATCTGATGCGCGAGTTGCGGGTGCGCGAAGAACCGATGACTCTGCTGAGCGCCGTCAACGGGATTCGTCTGGTCGAAGTGCGCGACCGCGAGGAATGCTGCGGCTTCGGCGGCCTGTTCTCGGTCAAGTTTCCGGAGATATCGGGGGCGATGCTTGAGGACAAGCTTGCTCGGATCCGCGAAAGCGGCGCCGAAGTCGTCGTCTCGAACGATTGCGGATGCCTGATGCAGATCGGTGGCGGACTGCGTCGCGCGGGCGCGGAAATCGAGGTTCGCCACCTCGCCGAAATCCTGGCCGCCAGGTAACCGTCAGGAAGCCGCTCGGGCTTGAGCGGGCGAGCTGACCGATCTCAATACGCACAGGCACACTGCCATCATCGCTGTAATCGCCAGTGCTGCTTCCATCGAACTGCGCGCGCCGCTGGCCGCGAGCGTGTAGCCCATCATCCACGGCACAACAATCGCGCCGACCGCTCCGCCCGCGGCGACGACCGAAGTCATCCGTCCGACCTCGGCGGGGAATGTCGCCGCTCCGATCGCGATCATGTTCGGGAACCCCGGCCCGTAACCTGCGCCAATAAAAAAAATCATCGCCGCGGCGAACGCCGGCACGCCCGGCGCGGCGATCAAACCGGCAATCGCGACTGCGCTCAGCGCGCAGGCTGCAACCGCCATTGCCTTTGGCGCGATTCGATTCGCCAGTACGCCGCCGACCAACCTCCCTGCGACCAACCCGAACCAGTATAGCGACACCGCCCACGACGCGAGCGACGCACCGGCCGCTGTCTGGGCGCGCAGGTATGAGAACAACCACGCACCGACTCCGGTCTCGGCGCCGACATAGAGAAACAGAACCGTGGCGATCACCCAGACCATCGGGTGCGTCAAAATGGCGAATGCGCCGTGGACTTCGTACCCGTGAGCGCGCGCATCGACCGGCGGCGCAAGGCACAGCATTATCGCGACAGTCGCGGTCAGGGCGGCGCCCAACGCGAACGGGAACGGATATGGTACGTGGCTGCGCAACGCAAACCCGACGATCACCGGACCAACGAGCGCGCCGACACCGAACATCACGTGAAGATAATTAAGCGCCGCGCCCAACCGTTCGCGATTCAGATCCGCTACGATCGCATTGGCTGCTATATCGATCGCGCCCTGTCCGAGCCCAACGATCGCCGCCGCCACGAGCATCGCGCCAATCCGCGGCGCGAGCGCAATTCCGGCGAGCCCCGCGCTGACCAGAATCATCGCGCCGCCTAGCATCTGTTGCGCGCTTTTGCGATGCGCGACCTCGCCTCCGGCAATCAATGCGGCCAGGTAGCCCGCCGCTACTGCGCTTACAACCAGCCCCGCCCGATCGATCGATACGCGCATCGCGGCGGATATTTCGGGGAGAAACGGTCCGAGCCATCCGACGTTAACGCCCTGAATGAGCATGCATCCGTAGGCGAGCTGTGAAAGCCTGCTCTCGGCGGCTCGCACCTCACGAGCGGAATCTCTGGCTAATCCGGCAGGAATTGGAATTGCGGTCAGACCCGGCTGGCCTGAGTGGCGGCGATCAGGTTGGCAATTTTCTGGATGCGCTCTTCAAATCGAGTTTCGTCGTCGCGAAGGCGCACCTCGAGGGTCTTCGCCTGGTCCGAAAGTTCGGCGAATTTGCGTTCGAGCTCGGCCAGGCGCGCTTCGAGCCGGGCTTCATCCGCAGATACCTTCTTCGTTTTACCGTTGGCCATCGCGCTTCCTTTCCGCTCGCGCTAGTGGCGTTCATGCACGTATAGCCCAGGCGCGGAATCGGACGGTTGATAGCGATCGCTGCCGAGCCGCGGTGGAGCGGCTTTTTCCCATCCGGCACGGGCTGATAACCATTTTAGCCAGTGATCCCACCAAGTCCCCTTGTACTCGGCAGCGCCTTTAAGCCATTTGTCGGGATCGTCAGGCAACTTCGAATTAATGTAGTAACGCGATTTGAAGTTTCCCGGCGGACTAACGAGGCTTTGGATATGACCGCTTGATCCCAGCACAAACTCGAGATTTCCGCCAAACATCGCGGTTGACCGATAACACGCGCGCCACGCGCAGATATGGTCCGTCATTCCGGCGACCAAGTACATGTCATTCTTGACCGCGCGCAGGTCGATCGGCGTACTGAGAATAGTTACTTCGCCCGGGCGCGTCAGCGGATTGCGGAGAAATAGATCCAGAAATCCTTCGTGAAGCTTCGCCGGCAAGCAGGTCGAATCGCTGTTCCAGTAGAGAATGTCGAACGCGGCGGGATCCTGGCCCATGAGGTAGTTATTCACCCA
>JAJZAG010000397.1 GCA_021799555.1 Deltaproteobacteria bacterium
ACACGGTTGAAAAAGCGGCTCAAGGAATTTATCAAGTCGAAGGCATCGGATATCGAAGATGCCGGCCCCGGATGAGCGGGAACGGAAAGCGACCCGTAGATTACATAATTTACCGCACCTTCACACAGACGAGTGGGTGAACGCTTACTCCCACAAGGCGAAGAATTCTGGGTGGCACTTCTGGTCCCAAGGGGTGCGATAGGGCTTCGCGGTGGATTCAAGCGTCTAATCCGCGTGGGCCTGCGCGGCGGCGATTTCATAACGAGTCTTGCCGGGTCCCGTTTCGGGCAGGAAGTACATCGTCACGATCGGGAGGAACTGAAAGACCAGGAACGAGAGCATTACGGCGCGCAGTCCGAAATGCGCAGCGAGCGCTCCGCCGAGAAAAGGCGAGATAAAGGCGCCGAAGTACCCCACCGCCCATACGAAACCCATCGACGCGCCGACTCGCACCGGCGTCATCCCGGGCAGTTCCATCATCAGAGTCGTGATCGCCGCAAGCGAGCCCGCGGCTCCGATTCCGACGAGAATCAGCGACAGCCGGATCCACATCGGATCGGGAAACAGAATCGCGCCGGCGCATCCGACCAGCGTCGTGATCGCAACTGGCCAGGTAAACGGTTTGCGCAATCCAGTCATGCCGGTGCCGATTCCGCCCAGCGTGGCCGAGAACATTCCGGTCAGTGGCAACACTTGCGTCATCAATGATGCTTGCAGCATCGTCATCCCGCGAAAGACACGAAAGTATTGCGGCAGAAAGGCGGTGTAAATCTGGAACACCCACATTCCACCGAACAGACCCGCCGCGATCAGCAGCACGTCGCGCATCTTTGCGACTTCCGCCAGCGCGGAGCCGCGTTCGCCGGTTTCGTCTGGATTTTCCTGCGGAGCAGTTATGGAGGTGTGCCGTTCGCGGCCGAAGAGCGTCCATAGCATTGCGACGCCCGCGGTTCCGACGCCGTACCAGAACAGCACCGAGCGCCACGACGAGCCGACGGCGGTGAACAGCGGCGGCGTGAACCTGAACACGGCCGTCAATCCGACGTAGCCGAAGGCGAAGTTGATCATGTTGATGTATGGCCATTCGCCTTCACCGAACCATTGCATCGTCAGCGTTCCCGGCGGTGCGATCACGATTCCGTAGCCGATCCCCTCGAGGACGCGGCAGGCAAGCAGAGCTGCGAAGTTCGGCACGTAACCGCTCGCGATCTGGCCAGCCGCCATCAACCAGATCCCAATGATGAGCGCGCGCAATGCTCCCACGCGTTCGGCGACCACGGCGCCGAGAATCGAGAATACGCCGATGCATAGCGCGATAATTGAGATGATGAGGCCGGCACTGCTGAGCCGGATGCCCAGGCCGTTTTTGATCTCTTCGAGAATTGGGGCCGGCGCGAGCCAAGTCAGCGACTGCGAGATCAGAAGCATCAGCAGCAGAAGTTCAATAGCCCATCGGTAGGGTGAAAGCTTGTCGGATCGGCTCATCGTTAATAAGCTCCCGCGCGTCTGGTGAGGGTATAACGCGTGCGCACCCGCGTGCGCCAACGGAAAATATCTTCCTCGGCCAGCATCGCGGCACTCCGCAGCCTGGCGAGTTGTCGGGCGGAGCTTTTGACGTTCAAAGCCTGCGTTCGCCGCTTGCCCAAATCAGGTATCCGGTCATTCCGAGGGCGTATACCAGCGCGATCAGGTAAAAGACGGCGGTGAATGAACCCGACGCTTGCACGATGAAGCCAGCGACGGCGACGCCAATCATTCCCGGAATCGCGGCGATCGTGTTCGAGATGCCCATCAGGATGCCAGCATAAGTCGGACCGACGTCGAGATGATTGACTCCATATGCGGCAAGCCCGAGTCCGTTGGCCGCCGCTGATATGGTGATAAGCGCGATCGCGAAAGCCGCGGAATGCGCTGCGGGAAGTGCGAGCAGAGGCAGCGCACCGCCGGCGAACGCAATCGATTGAATCAACTTGCGTGTCGCGCCGACACTGATGCCGCGCACGATCATGGCGTCGGCGATCCAACCGGCACAATTGACCGCGGCAAACGTCGCGAGCCACGGAACGATCGAATAGACGCCGACCCGCGCGACCGTCACACCGAAGCTGTGATGGAGGAATGTTGGCAGCCAGAGAAGCAGGATGTTGAAACCGAAATTGCTGCAGAAGTGCGCGAGAACTATCGCCCAGACGGCGGGTTCGCGGGCGATTTTGCGCCACGGGATAATCTCGGCGCGTGCGGCGGCGTTGCGTGACGCGGTAATTGCCGCGAGTTCGGCGGTGGAGATGCCGCGTGCGTCTTCGGGCCAATCGGCTGCGCAAAACATCCACACGGCCACCCATCCGAGACCAAGTGCCCCCGAAATATAGAACAGCGCCGGCCATCCAAACGTGATAATTATCCAGGGACTTGCGATCAGGGCGAGCACCGTGCCGGCGTACATTCCGCTGAAATTCAACGACAACGAACGCGCGCGCTCGACGGCAGGCATCCAGCGTGCGGTCAAACTGTGGATCGCCGGGAAGTTGACCCCTTCGCCAAGCCCAAGAATGACTCGGATAGCGAATAGAATCGAGAAAGAGTCTGCGGCGGCCGCAGGCGTGACCAGCGTCGCGAGCGACCAGATGGCGACACCGACGGCGAGCACGCGTCGGGCGCCGAAGCGGTCGGCCATCCATCCGCCGAGCAGCTGCGTCCAGAAATATCCCCAGAAGAAAGCGGAAAGAATCAGACCCTGCGCGCCAGCCGCGTAGCCGAAGCGTCGCGCAAGAGGGATGATCGCGACCGAGATACTTACGCGATCAACGTAACAAAGCACGGTCGCGAGAAAGTACATCGCGACGACGATGTAACGGCGGGGAATCCGGCGTGCTGCCGGGGCGCGCGATAACGAGGATTCGGGATTCGGTCGCATTCAGGCTGACGCGACCGCAGCATAGCCCTCGGAGATGCGCCGCGCTATCTTGGGGCGCATCTCCGAGCGCTATGAGAGATCGCGCCTAGCGGCCGACGGCGTGGCGGACGGTGGTGAGGATATAGAGAAAATCGCGCGGCGAGCGGACATCACCCATCAG
>JAJZAG010000398.1 GCA_021799555.1 Deltaproteobacteria bacterium
GAGGTCGGCGGTTTCGCCGCCGCCGTCCGGGGCGTGAAAGGGCCGAACTCGACGCCTTTCAGCGATTCGATCTTGTCCTTTGCAGCTTCAATTTCGCCGACGACCTCACCGATGGCGGGAGCAAGCTCTTTCAGAGGCTCGCTGTAGTCTCTGCCGTCACCACGCAACTTCGTCGGGTGCATCACGTTCTTGTTGAACATATCCCGATATGATGGCGAGTAGACCTTTCTCAATTTCGCGATCGCAGCGCTGAGTTCCACGTAATTGGCCGGTTCGCGGATTAGCTCCGCCAGCTTGATATCGTCCTTGCGTGTTCCAGGGTCGAGAAACACTTCGCATAAGCTTCTCGCGTGCAGGACGGCATCTTCGACGATCGCGTTCTTCAGGGCGACCTCGGTGAGCCAGTCGGGGTCAGAAAGAATTTCCAGCATTCGAGAAAACATCTTGATTTCGTATGCGATCGTTTCCCACTGTTGCTGGTCTGGAGCAGGAGCATCCTGACTGTAAGTTGAGAACGGCCCTATTACGGTCATTTGCGTGGAAGAAGTCGTGAAGACGCCAGACAAGCTCGGAGGATTGATTTTTTCCATCATTATCCGACCAGCAATGGAATGGATCCAGATGTCAAAATCATCGCACGCGCGACGGCAATTGATAACCTACATCGCCAACTCATTCCCGGGTAGGGCGTGGGGCGAGGGCGCGCGACGCGACGAGGATCGCGCGATCACGTCCCAAGCCAAGCCGACTCATGCCGCTCGATCGTCTGGCGGGCGGCGAACGGGGGCGAGGCGAAGCTGAACCCGGTTTCCTGCGCGGCTCAGCATATTGACGAGGGTTTCGATGCTGAACAGTTCGATTTTTCCGCGAACGAGATCGCTTACCCGGGGTTGCGTTACTCCAAAGAGCTTCGCAGCCGCCTTCTGCGTTAGCTTGCGCGCCTGGACCAGCCGCTTAACCTCGGCCATCAACTGCGCGCGCAATCGCAGGCTCTCGGCCTCCTTCGGTCCGAAACCGAGGTCCCGGAACACGTTTCCCGTCGATCGCTCGATATTCATCGCCATTTTACCTTTGATTCCTGCTCGCAGCGCGGCGCTTTCTCACCAGCTCACTAAGGCGAAGACGAGCCAACTCTAAATCGCCCTTAGGTGTCTTCCGATTCTTCTTCTCGAAAGCATGAAGCACGTAAACAGCTTCCTCGAACTTCGCGATGTAAAAGACGCGATGCTCCCGTCCCGTACTCACTCTGATTTCTTGTACCCCGGAGCCCACGGAAGACATCGGCTTCCAGTCGGAGGGCTCAAGGCCCGATTGCACGAGGAACAACTCATATCCCACACGCCGCTTGGCATCGGCGGGGAAATTCCTGATGTCGCTCCGAGATGAGCCGAGCCAGAAGAGCGCCTTCAACATCCGCGTTGCTAATATACAACTTCTTGTATCGACCGTCGAGGAGCATCCAAAATTTTCTTTTTGCGCCCGTGCTCGGGTGGCCGCTTGAATTTGCCAATCGCCGGGTGTTAGTGGGAGGCTGATCAACCTGACCGGGCTCGAGGGGTCGCGCCGGGGGCCCTCCCCGGATTCGTATCGTCGTCCCAAACCTAACGGCGCGCGGAGGATCAATGGCGGCAAAACAGGCTCGTACATTACCGTCTCCGATGCAGATCTCGACGGACCACTGGGCGACGTGGCGTACGTCCGCTCTGGCGGCTGCTGTCGAGCTTGACGTGTTCACCGCGATCGACGAGGGACAACGAACCGCCGGCGCAGTCGCATCGCGAACGAGCGCGAACGCAAGCGCGATGCGGCGATTGCTCGATGTTCTGGTCGCGATGAAGTATCTGACGCGTCGCGGAGAGAACTACGAGCTTGTGCCGGTCGCGCGAACCTTCCTCTCCCGCAAGAGTGATCTGTTCATGGAAGGCTTCGATCAAGTTACGAGGATGCTGTCGATGGGCTGGCAGCAGTTGGCGCAGGTTGTTCGCACCGGACAGCCCATCGTCAGAGAAGGAGGAGCGGCTCCGGGGGAATTTTTCGCGGTATTGGTGAAAAGCATTTTTCCGCAGAACTACGTGGGCGCGAAAACTGCCGTTCGCGCGATACCGCCCCAGACGCGCAGGCGAATCAAGAACATCCTCGATATCGGCGGCGGCGCGGCGTCCTGGTCGATCTCAATTGCCGAGGAAATCCCCGGTGCGCGCGTCACCCTTGTGGATCTTCCGCAGGTCATCGCTGTCGCTCGCCAGTATGCCGACCGCCATGGCCTTGCGTCACGCTTCGATTATCGCGAAGGCGATTTCCGCGAGGTCGAGCTCGGGAACGAGAAGTTCGACCTTGTGATCCTCGGACACATCATCCACAGCGAGGGCGCCGAATGGGGTAAACGGCTCATCGCGCGATGCGCCGCCGCGCTGCGAAGCAAGGGGATGCTGCTGATTGCGGAGCTGGTCCCGAATGACGCCAGAACCGGTCCCGCACTGCCGATGCTGTTCGATTTGAATATGCTGCTTCATACCCCTGAGGGGGGCACTTTCACGATGCGCGACTACCGCGGCTGGCTGGGCGAGGCGGGATTCGGTCAGGTCAAGACGATCAAATCGGCGTCAGTGCCTTCGCCGCTGATTCTTGCGGTCAAACGGTAGTGCCCGCGTATTCAAGCTGACCCGTTCCGATTCTGTCGGCTCTGGGAGGGTGTTTAGAAAGGAAGCGTTGACGGGAGCTGGTGCAGATTGCGCTCGGCACCCTGCGCGAATGCTGGCCGCATTCCTTTTGTTCTCTCCGTGGGAAACCTGCACACAAGCTACTTTCGACCTTCGCGGCGGGGCGCGCGCAGTCAGCCATCCGGGATTCCTCGCGCGCGGCGGCCACGCGCGCAGGAATGACACTTTTTTTCTGCGAAATGCGCGGCGAAGTCGCGGGGTGAGCCGGTGTTCCGAGGAACGCGTTCGATCGCGCGGGTGCTCGAATTTCGCCCGGACGGGGCGCGCGGGGTTTCGCGTGGCACGGGCTCTAGCCTGTGATCCGGCACCGGCTTTAGCC
>JAJZAG010000399.1 GCA_021799555.1 Deltaproteobacteria bacterium
CACCGGCGTATGACAGGTTGTCTCCCACAATCTCGATTATACACATTATCCATCATTTTGTAAGAGCCCCCCCCGGTGCGTCCGTGCGCTGGCGCCCCGGTTCGATAAACCTTCGCCGCCCCTCGCGCGCCGTTCACGCCGGGAGGGCCGGATATGTTATTGATCCGGCAAAGCTTTTTACCGGGAGACACCGCTCATGCCGCCGAAGAATCTGATTGCCGATAGCCCGCGCGAAGTTGGACTCGATAGCGCCAAGGTCGAGGCGCTGTTCGAGCGCGCCGAGCGCGAAGTCAAAGAAGGGCTGTTGCCCTCGGTGCAAATCGCCATCGCGCGCAACGGGAAGGTCGGCGCGATGCGCTCGTTTGGACGCGCCGTGCAGGGCGGCGCCGAAAAGCCCGCGGCCAACGATACGCTCTACACGATCTTCTCCTGCACCAAGGCGATCATGTCGTCCGCCGCGTGGATCCTAATCGGCGAGGGCAAGCTCAACCCCGCCCAGCGGGTCGCCGGGATAATCCCCGAGTTCGGTACCAACGGCAAGGACGTGATTACGGTCGAGCAGGTGCTGCTGCACGTCGGCGGATTTCCCAACGCCCCCTATCCGCAGGACGAGTGGCTCGATCGCAAAAAGCGCGTCGAACGGTTTGCGAAGTGGCGGCTCGAATGGCCGGTCGGCAGCAAGTTCGAATACCATCCGACCTCCGGCTTCTGGGTGATCGCGGAAATAATCGAGCGCCGTACGGGCAAGGATTTTCGCGAGTTTGTGCGCGAGCGGATCGCAACGCCGCTCGGAATACCCGAAATGCGCGTTGGACTCCCGTCCGAATATCATCATCGCGTCGCCGAGCTATGCTACGTCGGCGAGGCGCTGACTGACGCTGAGCGCAAGAAGCTCGGGCTGCCGCCGATGCCGGAGACCGAAGTCACCGAGGACGCGATTTTGGGATTCAATCGCGCCAAAGTGCGCGAGGCCGGCGTTCCGGGCGGCGGAGGAATCATGACGGCCGGCGACCTTGCGCTCTTCTATCAGGGCCTGTTGCATAATCGCGATACGAAAGGCGCGCCGATCTGGAAGCCCGAGGCGCTCAAGGAAGGACTGCGCGTGCGCTCGGGCGACTACAAGGATCCCATCTTCGGCGTGCTGTGTAATCGCGCGCTCGGCGTGGTGGTCGCGGGCGGAGACGGACGCGCGAACTATCGCGGCTTCGGCAGAACCAACTCGGCGCTCGCGTTCGGGCATGGCGGCGCGGGCGGACAAATCGGATGGGCCGATCCCGCTACCGGCATTTCGCTCGGCTACTGCACCAACGGCTTCGACCGCAACGACGTCCGCCAAGCCCGCCGCGGCGTCGCGATCTCAAGCCTCGCCGCCGTCTGCGCGGGATAGTGGGAGCGTAGCGCTCCGTCCGCAGCGGTTGGTAGAAGCTCGGTGGCGCGGCGGCCGCCACCCGCGCCGAGTCCGATGCAGGCGAGACAGCCGCGCTGCCGGGTGGGATGGTCGTGTGTATCGGTGCTTCGGGAAGCAAAGATTATTTTTGAAATCGCGCTCTGCCGGGCCGCGACTTCAGCGTCCCGTAAGCGTAGTGCGCGCTCGCGTCGACGCGCACCGGGAAGCCCTCGAACACTGCCGGAATATCTCTCTCCAGCGATTGTCCGTAAATGGAACCGCTTCTTGGGTTAGTGCTGCCAGGGATTGCCTGGGTGCTACCAGCGACTTGGAGTTCCGGCGGTGGAGCGGTGAAATCGACGTCAGTCGAAATCAACCACCCGCTGGCGAGCAAACCGCGCAATCCATCGCTGGAGATGAGATCGCTCAAGGCCTTAATGGCTTGCGAGACTTCGCGTTCGGAAAGCGGGATCGCCGGTCGGCGCCATTGGACGATTTTCACCGGGTAGCCCTCAAAGCTTTCAGGGAGTTGGCTCTTCGCCACGTCGAAAAAGCTGCGGCCGGTGGCGTCGCTCCCCGGAGCAACCGCTGCCCCAAAATCGCTGAGCGACCCGTTACCATTGTCGAATGAAACGCGCACATGGACTATCATTCGCTGCGCAATCAAATCTCTGAGCGCGCGCAATTGAACAAAATCCGAGACGGTATTCGCGATCTGGGTCGATTTGCTGACCTCGGCACACTGCGCGGTTGTGGAGGCAGCGAACATCAACGATGCAAATGCCAGGACTATCGCCAACGGAGCATTGCTGTGTCTGGCTCCCATGCTCACCGCGCGCTTTCCCACCCGGGCGTCATTCGGACTCTTAATTACCGTATCCCCCGCCGCTCGTGGTCAGGTTAATCACGTCCGTCACGCTGAATTCGACCGGCACGCCTTCGAAAGAGCCGGGCAGGAGGCTTTCGACCACGCGCTCTAGCGACCACGACGCGGCACCCTCTGGCAACTCGCGCTCGGAATGACACGAGAAATGGCGCAAGTTCCGTCATTCCGAGCGAGAGTTGGCGACGTGTGACGCACGGAGCGCGAGCCCCCGCGCTGCATATCGCGGCGAGGAATCTCGCCCTTTCGAATCACCGACCATTTATGCGAAGGTCTCCGTCAGGGGACGCAGTGGTTGAAGTCCAGGCGGCGGGCGGGCGGAACGACCGTCGAGCGAAAATCGCGTCGCGCGGGCGTTTCGCTCGGCACGGGCGGGGCGAGTAAAATGGGCCGCTATGATTATCCTGCGCAAGGCCGATCGGCGCGGACATACCGCTCTCGACTGGCTCGATAGCCATCATACTTTCTCGTTCGGCGAGTATTACGATCCCGCCGCGATGGGATTCTCGGTGTTGCGCGTTATCAATGACGATACCGTCGCGCCGCGCGGCGGCTTTCCGACCCATCCGCATAAGGACATGGAGATCGTCACCTGGGTGCTCGCAGGCGTGCTCGAGCATCGCGACAGCATGGGCAACGGCTCTGTGATCCGTCCGGGCGACGCGCAGCGGATGTCGGCGGGCACGGGAATCACGCATAGCGAGTTCAACGCGTCGCCGTCCGAGCCGGTTCATTTTCTGCAGATGT
>JAJZAG010000400.1 GCA_021799555.1 Deltaproteobacteria bacterium
CCTTTCTATTTCTCCCCGAGGTACTTGCGCGGCGCGAGTTCGGGCCGAGCTCGGCTCGTGAAGAGTGGTATATCGCTGGCGCGCGCGAACTTCAGCGCGCCCTCGGCGAGCGCTATCCCGATCGCCCAGTAGGAGATTTTGTGTTCGCGACCCTCGTGTGGTGTGCGGGCGCGGCATTCCGGCGCGGTGACTACCGCTCTGCACTGCGCAGATCACTTGCAGCGATCCGGCTACGACCCACACGGGGAATTTCTCAGATTTCCGCGAAGCTTTGCCGGCGGATTGCCCGCATCCATCGCGCCGCTCACCTAACGAGAGTGGATCGCGTTTCTTGAGGCGTTCGGTCCGATGAATCCACGCGTTTCAGTTATAATTCCGGTGCGGAACGGCGAGCGCACCCTAGCTCGAGCGATCGACAGCGCCCTGTCGCAAACCTATACCGGCGGCGTCGAGATTATCGTCGTCAATAATGGCTCGACCGACGGCACTGCGCGAATAATCGCGTCGTATGGTGACCGGATCGTCGCAATTGCGGAGCCGACTCGCGGAGTGTCCCGCGCTCGAAACGCCGGAATCGCAGCTGCGCGGGGCGAATATCTTGCGCTTCTGGATGCTGACGACTGGTGGATGCCGGAGAAGCTCGAGCGAGTATTGCCTCTGCTCGAACACGATCCGAACTGCGTGCTTGCTTACCATGACGCCGTCGAGGTGGATGCCGCTGGCAAGCTGACTAGAAGTTCGTATCGTTCAATTGGGCGCACCAAAGCGGCATCGCTCAAGGATCTACTTTCCGGGCGAACCTGGGGATTACAAATTCTTACCTGCAATGTTGTCATGCGGAGAGACGCTGTTGTTCGAGTCGGGGGATTCAATGAAGCATTGCCGGCCTGCGAAGATACAGCATTGTGGATAGGGCTTCGCGAGCTGGGACGGTTTGACGTTTTATCTGAGACGCTATCCCGTCGCGAGTGGGAACCGGTCGAGAATCGCGAAAACGCATATATTTTGGGCGGTCAAGGGTTGAGCGATCTGTTGCGCCCGCGATATGGGGATTGCATCGCGGCGCTTGCTGCTTCTTGGAGCCTTAATCTAGCCGGTACCATGGCGATGCGTCGGGGCGACCGGGCACTTGCGCGGAAGCGCTACGTCGCTTCACTTCGCCTTCGGCCAGATCGGATAAGAGTGTGGCTTCGGCTTTGTTCGACCCTCCTGCCCGTGAGGTTCGTCGAATCGATCGAACGGATGCGGCGCGGCCGCCAAGCTGACGATAATTTGGCGGGAGAATTAGCAAACGATTCGCGGCTAGGACGCCGCACCGCCTAAAACTTTCGCCATGGCATCGAGCTGCCTCTAGTTTCCGAAGCGAGAATCCGGATCGAGCGCGCTTCTTTTTGGATCGAATGAATTGGCGGAAATTCCGATTATTCCCATGGATTGACACGCGCGCAAAGTTTGTTGCGCAAGCGCCGCGTAATGGTACGCTGCTGGACCTGGGATCATCGGACGGCGAAACGTTAAATCACATTGCCGAACTTCGGCCTGATTTGAAATTATTTGCCGTGGATGTTGCGGGCAGCCCTGAGCGATATCCTCCGCAATGTGAATTTTTTCGCGCGAATCTCGAGCGAGACCGCTTACCATGGCGAGATGCGTCGGTTGATGCGATCACCTGTATGCATCTGATCGAGCACTTGCCAAATCTAAGCATGTTGTTACGGGAAAGCCGGCGTCTATTGCGGCCGGGAGGAAAAATTTATTTCGAGACACCACACCCGCGCAGTCTCGCGCTGTCTAGTCCAAGCGGGAGTTTCTTGGGGACGTTTACCCTTAACTTTTATGACGACCCGACCCATCTGTGCATCGTCTCTTTGGGACGCCTGGCGATCCAGGCTCGCTTGGCAGGGCTCGAAGTCCTAGCCAGTGGAATTTCTCGCAATTGGCTTTTCTTTGCTTCCTATCCGATTTTCGCACTGCTGCGCCCAAGCCGCAGAAAATACACCGCACTCGCCCACTGGATTGGGTGGTCAGCTTACTTGATTGCGCGCCGGCCCAGAGAGGTTTAAGCGCAGAATGCCGCAGGTGATCCACCATCAAGTGAAAAATAGGCGGTTGCCCATTCTTGGCGTTCGTGTAAGCGCGATCAACATGGAAAGCGCGCTCGATACTTTCGATTTGTGGATCGGGCGGCGCGAACCCAACTACGTCTGCGTTACCGGCGTGCATGGCGTTATGGAAAGCTATCGTTCGCCGGAATTGCGCGCGATTCATAATCGCGCCGGGATGGTGACGCCGGACGGGATACCGCTGGTGTGGCTCGCTTGGATGATGGGGTTTCGCGAGGTCGAGCGCGTTTACGGGCCCGACCTGATGCTCGCGGTGTGCGAGCGCTCGGTCGGACGCGGGTGGCGTCATTTCTTCTACGGAGGCGCGGCTGGCGTTCCCGAACTGCTCGCGCGCAAGCTCGTTGCGCGGTTTCCCGGACTCAAGATCGCCGGGATGTATTCTCCGCCGTTTCGCCCGCTATCAGCCGCCGAAGATCGCGAGATCGTTGAGCGTATCAATGACTCCCGCGCCGATATCGTCTGGGTCGGCCTCAGCACGCCCAAGCAGGAGCGATGGATGGCGGCGCATCGCGATGCGCTAGTACCGCCGGTATTGATCGGATGCGGCGCGGCATTCGACTTTCACGCCGGAGTGAAGAGGCAGGCGCCGCGATGGGTTCAGCGCAGCGGCTTCGAGTGGCTATATCGGCTGATGAGTGAGCCGCGGCGCCTTGGACCGCGCTACCTCGTGAATAATCCACTGTTTGTAGGACTAGTCATTCGCCAGATGCTTCGGCGCCATGCACTCGGCTCCGAGTAAGTCCACAATCATCTGCCGCGGTAATTGGGCGTCCGGATCGACGCGGCACTGCAGCACGATTCCAAAACGAAGATTTTTGTTTTCCGATTCGTATAGGAACTTTTATGACACCACCCGCGAAGCCTGAGTTGCGTATCGCGCGTCCGAACCTTGCT
>JAJZAG010000401.1 GCA_021799555.1 Deltaproteobacteria bacterium
GATGCCGCGCTCTCACCACGGCGGGCCAGATAAAGTCCGGTTCCGTACGGGACTGGGTTCGGGCTATCAGCGCGCAGGTCCCAAGCGAAGGCGTTGTATGAAGCGTGGAGGTTGTGGTTCCAATCGCCGACCTCGCGGGTGCGGAATTTTACTGGCACTCTAAGAGGATGGGAAGCGTCACGCTTATCACCGGCGGAGTTCGAAGCGGCAAGAGCGCATACGCCGTAGCGCTTGCGAACGAAGGTCCTGCGGCATTGCGCCGCTTCGTGATAGCAACCGGACAGGCGCTCGACGATGAAATGCGCGAGCGTATCGCGCGCCATCGCATGACACGCCCGGCACACTTCGAAACCGTCGAAGAACCGGTCGAGTTGGGCGCGGCACTATCTGCGCTCCAGAACCGCGCCGGTATCGTGGTGCTGGACTGCCTGACGCTGTGGGTTTCCAACTTGCTCGGGCAGGGCCTTTCCGATTCCGCGATTCTGGCGCGAGCGGATTCGCTGACGTCCGCTCTTAAGTCCGCGTCTTTTCCAATCGTGGCCGTCAGCGACGAGGTCGGATGGGGAATCGTGCCGGAAAATCAGCTCGCACGTCGGTTTCGCGACCTGCTTGGATGGACCAACCAGAAAGTCACCGCTGTCGCCGACAACGTTGTTCTGATGGTCGCGGGTTGTCGGATCCGTCTCAAATGAATGCTGAGCGATTGAGACTCGCGCCGTGAGCGGCCATCGCGACCAGGACGCAGAGTTCGACAATCTCCCCGGCGGCGCCGATCAAGTCGCCTGTAACTCCGCCGAGCCATCTTCGGTAAAAAGCCCGCAGCGCGGTCGCGAGTGTCACGGCGACGACGCACGCCAGTAGAGCATGCGCGCTGAACACGAGCGCTACGCCGACTATCGCAACCACGCAAGATATCGGCAGGCCGTTCGGGTCTTTGCCATCGAGCAGGATTCTGCCGGCCCCCTGCGGCCGTAAATATTCGAGCTGCCACGGAACGGCCACCATCGCCCATCGTGCTAACCCTGGCGCGAGCCATAGGGCAGCGTAGCGAGGACTGCCGCGCAATTGAGCCAGCGCGAGAATTTTCACGACCGTGACGAATACAACCGCCAGAGCACCGAACGTTCCGATGCGGCTGTCGCGCAGTATCTCGTGTGCGCGAGCGTGGTTGCGTCCCGCACCTAACGCGTCGGCCGTATCCGCCAGACCATCGAGATGAACCGCGCCGGTGATTGCGGCGAGCGACATCAGAACGATCGCGGAGCGCAGGGCGCCACGAAGAAAGAGCGCCAGCATCGCGTCCTCGAAGCACAGGAACGCGCCGATCATGAAGCCAATTAGCGGGAACCATCGGAACGATTTCGCGACCGCGTCGTCATCTGCCGTGCCGGCGGGAAGGACAGGCAATATGGTCAGAAATCCGGTCGCAAGGCGTATCTCCGAGAAGAACGGCCCGTTGACGCGCCCGCCGATGCCAGTTTTTTCTTCCGATTCCATCATTTGATTGGGCCCGAAACGCCCGCGCCCGAGAACGTCGCCATCTGATGGAACAAAGCAAGCGCGCTCTGAATGAGGTTCATCGCGAGCGCCGCTCCGGTTCCCTCGCCCAGGCGCATATTCAGTTGCAGGATGGGGCGTACCCAAAGTGTCTCCAGGACCAGGGCGTGCCCGCCCTCCGCCGAGCAGTGCCCAAAGAACAGGTAATCGCGCAGACCCGGGCGTATCCGGTCGGCCAGCGCCGCGGCAGCGGTCGCGATGAAACCGTCAGCCACGACCGGCACGGATGCCGCAGCGCCGGCGAGACAGACGCCGGCCATCGCGCCGATCTCAAAGCCGCCTACTGACGCAAGCGTACCCAGTCCGTCGCGCAGGCTGTGTTGATGCAGTTTCAAGGCGTCTTCGATGACCCCGACTTTGCGCCTCATAGCCGCGTCATCGATGCCGGTGCCGCGTCCGGCGAGCCTGGCGGGCTCGATACCGGTGATGGCAGCGAGAACCGCGGCTGCCGCGGTGCTGTTTGCGATACCCATTTCGCCGATACCGATTAGCGTCGCTCCTCGCGATACGGCATGGTTGGCGGCTTCGATCCCGGCGTCGATTGCCTTGCGCGCCTGCTCGGGCGACATCGCGGAACCCTCCAGGAAATTCCGTGTACCGGGACCGATACGGCGATAACGAACCGCGGGCAACACCTCCGCGCTTGTGTCGGTTTCCACGCCGACGTCCGTAACGAGCAGGTCGAAGCCGAAATGTCGCGCCAAAACGCTGATCGCTGCGCCGCCGAGCGCAATATTTCGCAGCATCTCCACCGTCACAGCCTTCGGATAGGCGCTTACGCCGGCGTCCGCAACGCCGTGATCGGCGACAAAAACAGTCAGCGCGCCGCGCCTGAAGGATGCCTGCGGATCGCGCCGAACAGCCGCGTAGCGCTGGACGATTTCCTCCAGGTTGCCGAGACTGCCAAGCGGCTTGGTCAGAGAATCGAGCCGCATCCCGGCGTGCTTTGCGGCTTCGGAATCAAGCGGCTTGATCGCGCACATGGTTTCTTCGATCAGATTCATCGCCTTTTGGCTCCAAGGTAGTTTGCGGCGGCTGCCACCATGCGCTCATTGTCCGAGCGCAACCGTACTCCGATCCGGTACATGCCGGGTCCGCATCCGGGCAATGCGCTGAGGTCGCGTATCGTGAGTCCGCGGGTTGTCATGTATCGGGCGAATTCGCCGCGGCTCTGTTCGCCGGAAATCGCGAACATAAGGAAATTCGCACTGGACGGAAACACGTGCAGATCGGGAAGGCAGCCGAGGTTCTGTTCGAGCCAACGACGCTCGTCCTGGACGCTGCGGCGCGCCCGAGCGATAAAATCCTCGGCGGTATCCAAGCACGCGAGCGCCACATGTTCGGCAATCGCGTTCACGGACCACGGCTCGATTACATCGCGCAGTTTGCGCACGAAATTGGCCGAACCCAGCAGATAACCCAGCCGCAACCC
>JAJZAG010000402.1 GCA_021799555.1 Deltaproteobacteria bacterium
TCGCGCCGGGCATTGGGTCCAGCAAGAATTCCCAAACGAGGTCAACGCCGCAATCGTCGGATGGCTTAAGCGCCGGATGCGGCCCTGATCAGCGGCCCTGAAATTTTGGCTTGCGCTTTTCCATGAACGCGCGGCGGCCTTCGGCGTAGTCGGCGCTCTCGAAGCACGCGGCGATCGCCGCCTCGAGCGCGTCAAGCTTGCGCCGCTCAGGATCCTTGAGCGCCTCGCGCACCGCCATCTTCGCCGCGCGCACCGTTAGCGGCGCATTCTCTCCGATCGTCCGCGCGTAGCCGCGCACCGTTGCCTCGAGCTCGCCCGCCGCAACGACCTTGTTCACCAGGCCCATGCGCAGCGCCTCTTCGGCGTCGAATTGGCGCGCGGTGAACATGACCTCGCTCGCGTAGGCCGGACCCACGATATCGATCAGCCGCTTGAGTCCGTCGAAGCCGTAGCCGAGACCGAGCCGCGCCGCCGGAATTCCGAAGCGCGCGTCGTCGGAGCAAAGCCTGAGATCGCACGACAGCGCCACGGCAAGGCCGCCGCCAAGGCAAAAGCCGCGGATCATCGCGATCGACGGCTTGCCCAGGTTCGCGAGCGCCGCAAATCCCGAACCGCTGCGCGCGCTGTAGCGCTCGTTGGCCTCGTGATTGGCGCGCAGGTCCTCGAACTGCGAGATATCGGCGCCCGAGACAAACGCCTTCTCCCCCGCGCCGGCCATCACGACGACGCGAATCTCCGCGTCGGCCTCGAAGGCGCCGAGCACGCGGGGAATCGCCTCCCACATCTCGGCCGATATTGCGTTACGGCGCTCCGGATTGTTGAAGATCATCCACCCGATCGGCGCGTCTTTATTGCCAAGCAGCTTTGGGGTTTGGGTATTTATCGGCTCCAATGGTCAGATCACCTTCCGGCTGCGCAACTCGGCGATTGCCGCGTCGTCGTAGCCAAGCTCGTGGAGGATTTCGTTGCTATGCTGTCCCGCCTCGGGCGTCGCGGATGCGATCGCGCTGTCGGTGCGCGACAGCGTAAACGGCTGGCCGACCAGCGTGATCGGCCCGAGTTTCGGATGCTCGACGCTCTGCGCGATTCCGAGATGGCGCACCTGCGGATCGGCGAACACTTTGTCGATCGTATTGATCGGGCCGCACGGAACGCCCGCGTCATTGAGCGTCCTGATCCAATACTCGGAGGGTTGGGTTTTCGTGACGGCCGCGATCTCGGAGTTGAGCTGCGCGCGATTTTTCGAGCGGCTCGCCGGATCGGAAAAGCGCGGGTCGCTGGTCCATCGCTCGGCGCCCATCACGCGCGCCAGGCTCGCGAACATCTCCTGCCCAACCGCCGCGATGTTGATTTGTCCATCGCGCGTCTCGAATACCCCGGTCGGAATCGCGGTCGGATGATCGTTGCCGGCCTGCCGCGGGACGCGCCCGTCCATCAGCCACCGCGTCGCCTGAAAATCAAGGATCGCGATTTGCGCCTGCAACAGCGAGGTCTGCACCCATTGGCCTTGGCCCGAGACCTCGCGCTCGAGCAGCGCGGTTAGAATCCCCATCGCGCAATAGAGACCCGCGGTAGTATCGGCGACCGCGATTCCCGCGCGCACGGGTCCCTGTCCCGGAATTCCGGTTATCGACATCAATCCACCCATCCCCTGCGCGATCTGGTCGACTCCCGGCCGCGACGCGTACGGCCCATCCTGCCCGAAGCCTGAGATACTGCCATACACGAGCCGCGGATTGATCCGGCTTAGCGTTTCATAGTCGATGCCGAGGCGATGTTTCACATCCGGGCGGAAGTTCTCGACCACAACGTCGGCGTCCGCGGCGAGTTGGAACAGGATTTTCCGTCCGGCCTCAGCTTTCAGGTTGAGCGTCAGGCTGCGCTTGTTGCGATGCAGATTCTGGAAGTCGGAGCCGTGCCGCGCCCATCCGAATCCGTCGGCGTCGGGCGCCTCGACTTTGATCACCTTCGCACCCCAATCGGCGAGCTGGCGCACGCAGGTCGGACCCGAGCGCACACGCGTCAGATCGATCACTTTGAACCGCTCGAGCGGCAGAGATTTCGCCATTTCACACCCGGAGGCTTCGCAGCGGCGGCAAACTTTCCCGCCGCTGCGGGGATAGTTCCATGATCGCGAATATTTTGCCATCGCAACCCGCTCGCCCGTAAGCCCCCGACCGTATCGCGCGGCGGCCATGCTCTGTTCCGCCGCAGTTGGCGCGCCGTCGTGCCTGCGCTACGCTTACCCGCGATGGTCCGCACTCAAACACGAAACACCTGCCGTCTGGATCCGACCGAATCGACCTCCGCGCCGTGAAAAGCATCGAACCGGTAATCGCGATTCTGACCGACTTCGGCTATCGCGATCACTACGCCGGCGTGCTCGAGGGCGTGATCGCGGGAATTGCGCCGCGGGCGCGCGTCATCACACTGACGCACGGCGTTGCACCGCAATCGATTACGGCGGGCGCGCTGGCGCTCGCGCAAAGCTGGCGCTTTTTCCCCCGCCATACTGTTTTTCTGGCCGTAGTCGATCCCGGAGTCGGCACCGAGCGGCTTCCGATCGCGATCGAGACCCGTGCGGGCGCGCGGATGGTTGGTCCCGATAACGGCCTGCTCGCGCTCGCCGCCGGGCAAGCCGGGCTCCGCCGTGCCGTCGAGCTTAAGCTATCGCGCTACCGCCGCGCCGAAGTCAGTTCCACCTTTCACGGCCGCGATATTTTTGCGCCCGCGGCGGCGTGGCTCGCGCGCGGCACGCCGCTTCGCGCGTTTGGTCCGGCCCTGCCGCGAATCACCCCGCTGATGCTGCCCGAGGCGCGGCTTACCCGTGCGGGCGCGCGCGGCGAGGTCATTTATGTGGACGGCTTCGGCAATCTGATCACCAATATCGGCACCGCGACGATCGCGCGGCTTCGAGCTTGCTTCCCCGAAAAAGCACTTTCGGTTAGGATCGGTTCGAGCGCGGCAGTCGAAATTTTTCGCGCC
>JAJZAG010000403.1 GCA_021799555.1 Deltaproteobacteria bacterium
GCCTCGTTTTTCAGGATCGCGTCTTCGGGGACCCATCGCGCGGGGCGTTCGGTGAAGTATCCGATTTTCATGTTGCGGGCTCTCCTTGCGAATTGTCAGGCGGCGAGGAAGCGGGAGACTATTCGCTCGAATTCGGCTGAATTTTCGATCTCTGGGCGATGACCTGCGCCTTCTATGATTGCGAGCTGCGCGCCGGAAATCGCCGCGCGGTAGCCGTCGATGCATCCGCGCGGAACGACGCTGTCGCGCGTGCCCCAGATCAGCATCGTGGGGATTTTCACGCCACGCAGCAGATAAGGCAGGCTGGGATTGTGCATGTAGGGTTCCCATCCGATACGCGCGCTCTCGGCGCGGGCGTCTTCGAACAGCTCGAACTGTTCGGGCGTCATCTCGCCGCCGTAAATCCTGGCGAACTCGGCGGTGCCGGCGGGATCGGCGACGGTGGCGCGCAGATGGCGCCGAATCGTCATCGCGAAGATATCCATGATCTCGCCCTCGGCGGGTTTTATCCCCATCGGGGCGACCAATATCATCCGCGAGAATATCCTCGGGTCGGCCGCGGCCATCTCGGCTGCGATAAAGCCGCCGGCGGAAAATCCGATCACGTCGATCGGATCGAGCCGCATCTCGCGCAGCACTTGCGAGTAAAATCCGGCCAGATCGCGATAGGAGCGAATCCAGTCCTGGCGCGGCGTCTTGCCGTAACCGGGCTGCAAGGGGATGAGGAGGGTGCGTTCGTGCGCGAGGCTCTCGCTCCACGCGGTCCATCCCGGATAGCCCAGCTCGTCGTGAAAGAGCAGCAGAGGCTTGCCCGAGCCGGCGCGAATCAGGACCAGCGTCGTTGCGGCGACGGCGTGTTGCTCTTCGATCAATTCGATCACGGCGATTCTCCCTGACCCCGCCGGCGTGCGGCAGATTACAAAAAACTGCCGCAGGGCGGGGTCAGACTTGATTTAGCAATAACGGATCGGCGTGCTCAAACGAAAACCGCCCGCGGTTCGCGCTCGCGAAGATCGCGCGCGCATTCCCCGCGACGGCAATTGTGCGATCGCTTAAGAAAACAGATCGCCAATCAGGCGGAATGGATACAAGATGATCGATTCGAGACCGCTGAAGACCGAGCTGGTGGCCTGCGCGGTAGTATCGGTGATTTTGTTGGTGGTGTCCTCAGCCTGCTGCGAAGCGCAGGCGGGAACCAAAGTAATCGCGGCCAGTGTCAACACTACCGGCACAAACCGTGCGCGTTTCCTCATGTTTGCTGGAACTCCTTCGGCTATTTCGGTCGGAAATCGGGATATGCCGATATCAGGCCGGATGCAAAGGAATCCTTGATCGGAAGCTGGCGGAGCGTCAATCGGCGGCTGCGGCTCGTGTTCGCGATCGTCCCGAAGAGCGCCGTCCCGAGCGGACGACGTGGCGGCGTCCGACCGAGCGCATCTGCTTGGTGGGAAGGTCGCCGGGTTCGAGCGAGGCCAGTTGGCGGCGTAGATATTCCGGGTCCAGCCCGATTACATCGCAGACATACGCGAACGAAAACAACCCGGGCACAGTTGTCGAGGCGTAGAACCATCCCCGGACCTCGTCGAATAGCGCGCGGCGTATTCCATGCGCGGCGTGAGCGTTCTTGACGTAGCATCGCACCGCGTCTTCGAGCACTGCGTAAACCAAACGTGTCTCACCGTCGAGGCCGCTGCGGCGACGCGTCAGATCATAAAATTGCGCGGGGACGAGAAAGTCGGGAGCGAAACCTGCGCTAAGCCACGGGTCAGGCCGTTCGGATTCCTGTCGTACGGAATCCACGGCGGTCACAGGAAGCGACTCGCGCGTCTGGGTGACAAGATTCATCTTCGCTCTTCCTCCCACATCACCAAATCAGCGGCTCAAGTGAATCGCCCGACGGCTGGTAAAGGTCCGTGCGTTTGCCGAGGCATTTTGTTCCGCAATCTGCCCTGAGATTTCCGCTTCGAACAGCATCGTCCATGCCAAGCAAAAGGATGAGGAAAGATTGGAGTTTATGGCGCAAGATCGGGGAATATCTCCCCAACATGTGGCTTCGATGCGGCACAATTCATCGCAAGGCAATCCTGTGTGACGGTGCATCAGTCAGCATCGACGGAAACGAAGCTGCGTTTTTGTGCATCTACTGCAAGGTCCAGGATGATATGAGGTCATCGATAGAACTTGGTAATCGTTCCATCGATCTCGCGCACAGGGGGTTTGGGCGAATTGCGGAAGTGTAGATTTTTGACAAAAAAGTGTCGCGTTCTGAGACGTGACGCTGACAAAGTTTCAGCCGCGCTAATCGCAGAGCTATCGGCGTAATTCGGCTACCGCCTCCATCATTCGGCAATCTTCTTCCTATTCGGTCGGAAGTGCCTTGACCAAAAATTGGGCGCTTCCGGCACATCGATTGCTCCTTCGGCAGGCAAGCGGAGGGTCTCGTTATCCCCTTCAGACGCGTTGGCAGGACGCGGAAATCGTTCGATGCGGAGACAAGCGGATGGACATATTGCTGGTCGAGGACAGTGCAACGGACCGGATGGTTATGCAGCGGCGTCTTCAACGCGCGTTTGGGTCGGACCAAATTGTGGTTGCGGGCGAAGGGTTCGAATTCAACGAGGTGCTGAGGCGGAGCAATATGGATGTGGTCTTGACCGATTACTGGCTGGGATGGGGCGACGGTCTTTCGATCCTACAGCGGGCGCGTAAGCGATGGCCGCGCTGCAAAGTAATTTTCCTGACCGGAAACGGAGGAGAAGAGGTCGTTGCGGAAGCCTTCAAGTACGGACTTTTCTACTATTTGCTCAAACCCGATGGGTTCGAGCATCTGGAGGCTGTGATTCAAACCGCGCTGGATACGAAACGGCGCGAGGACCAGTGCGAGTTGACCGCGGCGGTCGTTGATGGGATCAGCGAGGCTATCGTTGGGGTTGACGCTTGCGGAAAGATTAAGCTCTGGAACGCGGGTGCGGAGCGGCTGTAT
>JAJZAG010000056.1 GCA_021799555.1 Deltaproteobacteria bacterium
ATGCTGCGTCTCGCCCTTGATTACCGCGCCGAGCAATACGATCGCGTCAATATCCTTTCGCCGGATGAGCCGCTTGATCGCGGGACCCATGTCGAAGACTCCGGGTACGTGGACGATCGCCGCGACTTGGGCGCCGTGGTGCTCGGCGTGGCGTTCGGCCCGCTCGAGCATTCGCGAGGTCACGTCGTAATTGAAATCCGAAACAATAATTGCGAGCCGCATGCCGCCATCCCCTCAAAGCGCGATCGCGTCGCGCACCTCGATCCCCGCGCTTTTCAGATAACGCTTGAGCTCGGGAATCGGATACTCGCCATAATGCACGATCGACGCGACTATCGCCGCGTCGGCAGCACCCGCCGTGAACGCCTCGCGCAGGTGTTCCGGCGCGCCGGCGCCGCCCGACGCGACGATCGGAACCGGCACCGCCTCGCTGATCAGCCGCGTGATTTCGAGGTCGTAGCCAGCCTTGGTCCCGTCGCGATCGATCGAGTTGATCACGATTTCACCGGCGCCCAGGCTCACCCCCTCGCGCGCCCATTCAAGTGCGTCTCGTCCTGTAAAAACGCGGCCGCCGTCGATCACCACTTCATATCCCGATTCAAGCCCGGGCCGCACCGCCGTCTTCCGCACCTGCATCGACAGCACGATGCACTGGCTGCCGAACGCGCGCGCGCCCTCGGCGATTATCCGCGGATTTCGCACCGCGCCGGAATCGATCGAAACTTTTTCCGCTCCCGCCAGCAGCACCGCCCGCATATCGGCGAGCGTGCGCAGACCGCCGCCGACGCTGAATGGGATGAAGATCTCGCGAGCGACATTCGAGACCACCTCGAGCATGATCGCGCGGCGCTCGTTCGACGCCGTAATATCGTAAAAGACCAGCTCGTCGGCACCCTGCTCGTAGTAGTAGCGCGCCATCGCGACCGGATCTCCGATATCGGCGTTGCCGGCGAACTTCACTCCCTTGGTGACTTTTCCGTCGCGCACGTCGAGGCACGGGATGATCCGCTTGGCGAGCATCAGAATTCAAGTCGGCAAAAATTATCGAGCAGCTTAAGCCCGGCCGCGCCGCTCTTCTCGAGATGGAACTGAGTAGCGACTACTTTGCCGCTCGCAACTGCCGCGACGAAGTTTACGCCGTAGTCCGACTCCGCGATCGCGACCTTCGGATCGTCCGGAACCGGGAAATAGGAATTCACGAAATAAAAATGCGTGTTGTCGGGAACGCCCGTGAAAATCGGATGCGCCCGCGTCTGCCGCACCCGGTTCCACCCGATTTGGGGAACCTTGAGCGGGCGTCCGTCGATCGACCCCGGGTAGCGCGTCACGTGGCCGGCGATCACCCCGAGGCAAGCGGCGCTGTCCTCTTCGCTGCGATCGAGCAGTACCTGAATTCCGATGCAGATGCCCAAAAACGGTTTATCCGCGGCCGCGACGTCGCGCCGGAGCACCTCGACGAGTCCGAGCGCGCGCAGATTTTCCATCGTGGCGCCCGCCGCCCCGACTCCCGGCAGAATCACGCGCCGGGCCGCGCGAATCTTGTCCGCGTCGTCGGTGATCTCGCATCGATGCCCCAAAAATTCGAGCGCCCGCCTGACGCTGGTCAGATTGCCCGCCCGATAATCGACAATCGCGATCATGCATTCTCCGTGACCAATCCGGAGCCTGAATTCTACGCTCCCCGCGCGCTCCACAGAAGCACCGCAATCCGAACCGGGTCCCCGCAGCCTCGAGATTTTCTGCGCAACACACGCGACAGGCGCTCGCGGAGCGGCAGATGCGGTCCGCTCCTAGTCGGCGCAAGCCGCTCATTCACGGCGACGGCGAAGCGCTCTCCTCGTGCCGGAATCGGCGCGGTCTTGGCTCCAACGCGCGTCCGTCACAAACGGGGAGTGCCTGCCTTGACTAGCCTGATCCTGACCGCTTAGAATAGACGCACTATGTTTCGCATCGCGCTGCCCGGACTGCTGCTTAGCCTGGCCCTTACCGGGGCCCTCGCCGGGTGCGTCGCGGAACGGGCTTAAGCGCCTTAACCAAAATCCGAGACGAACGCCCTGGGCGGTGGGCCGATGAAGCCGCCCGGGGCGTTTTCTTTTTTGCCGCCATCGGCGTCTTCGGTCCGCGCGGGGATGAGGAGGAACTGAACCAATGGCTACTACAACCGCCGCACACACCGAATCCGATTGGGTACGGATTTTTGACACCACCCTGCGCGACGGCGAGCAGTCGCCCGGCTGCACGATGAACGTCGAGGAGAAAATCGCACTTGCGCGCCAGCTCGAACGGCTCAACGTCGATGTAATCGAAGCGGGTTTCGCGGCGTCGTCGCCGGGGGATTTCGAATCCGTCCGCCGCGTCGCCGAGGCCGCGCGCGGCCCAATTGTGCTGTCGCTGTCGCGCACGCGCGAGGAAGACGTGGATTCGGCGCTCAAGTCGGTCGATAAATCAGCGCGTCCCGGCATCCACATCTTCATCGCGACTTCGGATATCCATCTCAAATACAAGCTCAATATGACGCGCGAAGACGTGCTCGACGCCGCAACCTGGGCGGTGACCCGCGCAAAAAAGCATCTCGACTATATCGAGTTTTCGTGCGAAGACGCTTCGCGCTCGGATTGGGATTACATGGTCACGGTTTGCACCAGCGTGATTGCGGCGGGCGCCACGACGATCAACCTGCCCGACACGACAGGACATGCGATACCGGAGGAGTTTGGGCGGATGTTCGCGTACATGCGCGAGCGCGTTCCCGGGGCCGACAAGGTGATCTGGAGCGCGCACTGCCATAACGATCTGGGTCTCGCGGTCGCCAATTCGCTCGCCGCGGTGCGCAACGGCGCGCGCCAGATCGAATGCACGCTCAATGGAATCGGCGAACGCGCGGGCAACTGCTCGATGGAAGAAGTCGTCATGGCGATGAAGACGCGCCACGATCTGATGGGCGTGCAGTCGCGTGTCAATACGCGCCAGATCTATCCGGCCTCGCGCCTGCTGTCGCAGATCATTGGACAGCCCGTGCCCGCCAACAAGCCGATCGTCGGCGATAACGCGTTCGCGCACGAAGCCGGAATCCATCAGGACGGCGTACTAAAGTACAAGCTCACCTACGAGATCATGAAGCCCGAGGATATCGGGATTCCCTCGAACAAACTCGTGCTGGGAAAACATTCGGGGCGCCACGCATTCACCGCGCGGCTCAAAGATCTCGGCATCGATACCGACTCGGTCGATATCAATCGGGCGTTCGCCGAGTTCAAGGCGCTGTGCGACAAAAAGAAAATCGTGTACGACGACGATATCCTCGCCCTCGTCACCGAAGAGGCGCGTCGCACCGTCGATCATTTCGAGCTCGTCGATATGCGCGTGTCGTCGGCGTCGTCGAAGGCGATGCCGCACGCCGAAGTCACAATGCGCGTGGCCGGAGTCGAAAAAACCGCCGAGGCTGACGGCGATGGAATCGTGGACGCGGCATACAAGGCGATCTACAAGATCGCGGGTATCCAGCCCGCGCTCGAACGCTATGCCGTCAAGGCCATCACCGGCGGCACCGATGCGCTCGGCGAAGTGAGCTGTCTGGTGCGTGAAAACGGCATGACGGTCGCCGGCGCCGGCGCGCACAGCGATATCGTCACCGCGTCAGCGCTGGCGCTGGTTAACGCGCTCAACCGCCTCAAGGGACGAAAATATCAGCCGCTGAAGCCGACCACCGACGTGCCCTGACCGCGCGGGACTTGCCGCAATTGCCGCGTTCGGCTAAGTGCTAGGGAACTTGATTTTCAAAATTCATCCGCTCCGAAAGCGCGACGCGGGCAAGCCACTCGGCGCGCCCTCCGCCGCAGTTTTTGTGGCGCGGTGACGATGACCAAACTTAAGCCCCACGAATTCGCAAGCGATCGGAATCTGCGCGCTCCTACATGGCTTACAAAATCCTAGTGCTCAAAGGTGACGGTATCGGCCCCGAGGTCGTCGGCGAAGCCCTGCAAGTCCTCAAGGTGATCGCGCGCCGCTCCGCGATCGATATCGAGTTCAAGGAAGCCCATATCGGCGGCCACGCGATCGATCATTTCGGCACCCCGATGCCCGAAGAGACGCTCAAGCACGCGCAGGATTCCGACGCGATCCTGCTCGGCGCCGTCGGCGGTCCCAAGTGGGACAACCCCAACGCCACCGTGCGCCCAGAGCAGGCTCTGCTTGGCTTGCGCAAGGCGCTCGGACTCTTCGCCAATGTGCGTCCGGTGCGCGCGGTGAAAGAGCTGCTCGGCGCCTCGCCGCTCAAGCCGGAAATTATCAGCGCCGTCGATCTGGTCGTTGTCCGCGAGCTAACGGGCGGAATCTATTACGGGCAGCCGAGCGAAAAACGCAATACCGCGGGTGGCCGCGAGGGTGTCGATACCTGCTTCTATACCGAAGCCGAAATCGCGCGCGTGTTGCGCTTCGCCTTCGAGCTTGCGCGCAACCGCCGCAGGAAACTCACTTCGGTTGACAAGGCCAACGTGCTTTCGACCTCGCGGCTGTGGCGCGAAATCGCGACCGAGATCGCACGGGAGTTCAAGGACGTTGCCTGCGAGCATCAGCTCGTCGATTCGATGGCGATGCATCTCCTTCGGCGTCCCAAGGACTTCGACGTGATTGTGACCGAAAACATGTTCGGCGATATCCTGACCGACGAGGCCTCCGTGCTCGCGGGCTCGATGGGACTCCTGCCGTCGGCGTCGCTCGGTGAGGAACTCAACAGCGCCGGCTGCCGCGTCGGCCTCTACGAGCCGATTCACGGCAGCGCCCCCGATATTGCCGGCCGCGACGAGGCCAATCCGCTCGCGGCGATTTTGTCGGCCGCGATGCTGCTCGAACATTCGCTCGGGATGCGCCCCGAGGCCGAGGTCATTGAGCAAGCGGTCGATGCAGTCGTGAAGGACGGCCATCGCACGCGTGACCTGGCCGGCGGAAGCGGCACCAAAACGGTGGGATGCAAGGCGATGGGTCGGCTGGTGAGGGAAAAGATCGAGAGCTTCGACGCCTGATGAGCACGAGCCGCGAACCGAGAGTGGCCGTGGTCGGCGCCACCGGCGCGGTCGGCAATCAGATCGTCGAGTTGATCGCGGCGCGCGCCTTTGCGCATTCCACGCTCAAGCTGTTCGCCTCGAGCGCGGGCTCGTCGGGCACACTCGACGCTGGCGACGAGCACTATCTGATCGAACGGCTTGACGATCCCGCCGACCTGGCCGAGTTCGATATCGTCTTCCTCGCGGTGCCCGAAGCGCCCGCGCTCGAAATTATAACCGCGCGCCCCGGGCCGATCCTGATCGATCTGAGCGCCTGCTCGCGCGCGCCAATCGATGTGACCGTCTCGCCCGGCGTGACCCCGCGCGAGCGCGTCGCGGCGCTCGGCGGACGCAAACTCTACGCGGTGCCAAACCCGATCGCGCACGCGATCGCACTGTGCCTCGGCGCGATTGGTCCGGTCGCCGGCGCAGTTGCGGTCGCGATGCAGGGAGCGTCGGCAGGCGGACGCGGGATGATTGCGCGCACCGTCGATCAAGCCACCGACCTGCTCGCCGCGCGTCTCGACCTCGAGGAAGACGACATCCAACGCGCCTTCAACGCCTTCGCGCGCGAGAACGAGCGCGCACTGGCGGAGCGGATCGCCGAGCAGGCGCTCGCGATGCTCTCGCGTCCGGCTGCGAGAGTGAGCGTCCAGCTCGCCGCGATTTCGATCTTGCACGGAACGATCCTCACCCTTCACGCGCGCGAAGCGGCTGAGGGTTGGATCGAGGCGCTGCGCGCGGCGCCGGGAATCCTGTTGGTCGAGGAATCCGAACCGCTGTCCGTAATCGACGCGGTCGGGCAGGAAGCGATCCTCGCGCGCGCCGAAGAGCATCAGTCCGGGGCGGAAATTATGTGCGCGTTCGACAACACACGAATCGCGGCACTGTGCGCGCTGTGGATCGCGGAAACCTTTGCCCTCAAATCTCCCGTGGGGAATTGACGCTGCGCCGCCGGCGGCGTGCGACGGTGCGCGATGCTCGTGAAGCTTACCCTCGAGTACGACGGCACCGCGTATTGCGGATGGCAGCTGCAGGCCGGGCAGGATTCGATCCAGGGCCGTATCGAAGGCGCGCTCGCGCGAATCTTCGGCGTTCCCGTACGCGTGTACGGAGCGGGCCGCACCGACACGGGCGTGCACGCGCGCGGACAGGTCGCGGCAATCCGCACGCCGCGCGACTTCCCACTCGCGGATCTCCGCCGCGCGCTCAACGCGACTCTCCCGCGCGATATCGTGGTGCTCGACGCCGCGCCCGCGCCTGAAAACTTTGATCCGCGCCGCTCCGCACGCTCGCGCGTTTACGAGTACCGCGTGCTCAATCGCGCGGTCGCGTCGGCCTTTGAGCACCGATACGCGCACCTCGTGCGCGCCGCGCTCGATCTCGGTGCGATGCGCGAGGCGGCCGCGGGGTTCGTCGGCGAGCATGACTTCGCCGCGATGCGCACGCTCGGCTCGGAGGAGCGCTCGACGACGCGCCGCGTGATCGCAAGCGATTGGCGTCGCGAAGGCGACCTGCTCATCTATCGCGTTGAGGCATCGAGCTTTCTGCGCCACATGGTGCGCACGATGGTGGCGGCGATGCTCGAGGTGGGGCGCGGCCGAATCGCCGCCACGGAGATCGCATCGATACTCGCGTCGCGCGACCGCGCACGCGCTCCCGCAGCCGCGCCGGCTTGCGGGCTCTACCTGGTCGAAGTGCGCTACTGAGCGTTGTGCCGCGCGCGAAAACGCCCGCCATTGCGAGACGCGCGTAGCAAAGGATACACAAAGCCTCGCTCCGCGTGCAGCGATCGCGCCCCCCTGTTCAAAAAATCGCGCGATTTCTAGGAAATGTGCACAGATCGCGCGCCCCTCCTCTTGAAAAACGGCTGCCACTTCGTCACCCTCTCCCAATGCCCGCATAGCGGGCCGCATAAGGAGGAGGATGATGACGCAGTCGCAGGTAGCAGCCCACATGGCTGACAAGCTCGGCATTTCCAAGAAACAAGGCAAACAGGCCCTCGAGGAGCTGACCGCCTTGGTCGTCCGCGAACTTAAAAGGGAAGGTTCTCTGCGCCTGGCCGGCCTCGGCATTTTCCGCAAGCGCCAGTCCAAGGCGCGGATGGGCCGCAACCCGGCAACGGGCGAGGCCATCAAGATACCGGCGCGCACCCGCCTGCGTTTCACGCCCGCCAAGGCGCTGAAGGACGCGGTGCTCGGAGCCAAGCGCAAGTAAGCGCGCCGCTCCGCCGGCTCGATCAAACTCGGCCGCGACTGCGCGCCGACAATCTTTACGCAAACCGCAAGGCCATCTGCGCCTTGCGGTTTGTTGTTTCCCGGCTCCTGATTACGCCGCGCGTTCATGAGTGCGGCTTCTTGCGCGCGGCGCGGGCGCGCTCGAGCCATTCGCGAATCCGGATTTCGTAGCCGCGCTCATTCGGCTCATAGTAGATGCGTTCGCCGAGCTCCTCGGGCAGATAACTCTGGCTCGTGAGCGCGTCCTCGTAATCGTGCGGATAGCGATAGTCCTTGCCGTAGCCGAGTCCCTTCATCAACCCGGTCGGCGCGTTGCGCAGATGGATCGGCACCGGTGCCGCGCCGCGCTGCGCGTCCTCGCGCGCCCGAGTCATCGCAATGTACGAGGCGTTCGACTTCGGCGCACAGGCCAGATAGGTGACGCCCTGCGCCAGCGGAATCACACCCTCGGGCAGGCCGACAAAATCGATTGCGTCCTTGACCGCAACCGCGATCTGGAGCGCACGCGGGTCGGCGTTGCCGATATCCTCCGACGCGAAGATCACCATGCGCCGCGCGATGAACAGCGGGTCTTCTCCCGCCTCGACCATCCGCATCATCCAGTACAGCGCCGCGTCGGGATCGCTGCCGCGCATGCTCTTGATGAACGCCGAGATGACGTTGTAGTGCTCCTCGCCGGCGCGATCGTACAGCAGCGCCTTGTGCTGTGCGGCCTCGCGCACCGCGTCGGCGGCGATCTCCCCGGTGCCGGATTGTTCGGCCAGCTCGGCCGCGATCTCGAGCGTGTTGAGCGCGCGGCGGGCGTCGCCGCCGGAAAAGCGCATCAGCTCGTCCATCGCGCCAGCGCCGAGTTGCAGTTCCCGCGCGCCGAGTCCGCGTTCGTGATCCGCGAGCGCGCGCGCGACGATTGTCCGCAGCGCCTCTTCGCTGAGTGCGTTCAGCACGATCACCCGAGCGCGCGAGAGCAGCGGCGAGATCACCTCGAACGACGGATTCTCAGTCGTCGCGCCGATCAGCGTGATCAGCCCGCTCTCGACGTGTGGCAGGAACGCGTCCTGCTGCGCACGGTTCCATCGATGGATCTCGTCAATAAATACTACCGTGCGCTTGCCCGCCTCGAGCGCGCGCCGCGCGTGCTCGACCACCTCGCGCAGGTCGGCGATTCCCGCGCTCACCGCGGAGAGGCGATGGAACTCTGCGCCCGATTGCCCGGCGAGCAGGATCGCAAGCGTGGTCTTACCCGACCCCGGCGGTCCCCATAGGATCATCGAATGCAGCCGCTGCGCCGCCGCCATCCGAGTCAGCAGCTTACCGGGGCCAAGCAGATGCTCCTGGCCGATCACCTCGTCCAGCCGCGCGGGCCGCATCCGATCCGCCAGCGGTTGCGCCAGCGGCGTCGGCGGCTTGAACAGCTCTCCGGTCCCGGACTGTCTGCGGCGCGCCATGGTGGGCAGGCTATCACAGAGGCCGCCGAGACTCCGCCGATCGGACGGCGTGGTGCGCCGGGCTTGCGACGGGTTCGTTCGGCGGAAATTTCGCGGTGCCGCGAAAAATTCCTCCCGCCGCGCCGGATCTTTTTCCACCTCGGGATCGCTTCGAGCGGTGAATTTCGTGCCCGGTGCATCGGTCTCACCCAATCCCGTCGGCGTGATTGCCGATCGCACCTGCCGGCCCGGCGCGGCCGACGGGAAGCCAGCCGAAATCGCGCGCCGCCCCGATACTTCGGGCGCAGTCTCCGCCCAATGCGCGGATTCATCAATTTCCACCGCGCTGTATGTGCTCGCGCCGTTCACGCCGACATTATTGCGCACTTGCCAAAGGAGCATAAGGCTGAACAGTTCAGCCTTATATTTTTCTCAAAAATGTGCTAAAGTAGAAAGCGGCCTTTTCTAAGAAAGAAGGTCGTCGCAATTCGAACGGCGGCGTCTTTATCTGCCCGCCGTGTCTTCGGATTCGGCGTATTCGTGAACTCAGCCCGGGCAGTCCGGCGAATTTGGCGCTTTAAGCTGCGCACCGGCGAGGTTCGGCCGCGCGGCGGTCTATTGCTTTGGTTTACGGTGCTCGGTGCGGACGATGCGGCCGTTTTCGTAATAGTCGATCGTGTCGGCGGAACCGCAGCCGTCGGGGTCGTGCTCGACCATCGCGAGTTTTCCGTCGCGGTAGATTTCTATCGTTTCCGGCTTGCCGTCGAAATTATCGTCGCGCACGACCCGCGACGGTTTGCCGAAGTAGTACTCGCGCACCAAATCCATCCTACCGTCATGATTGCGATCGCGCTCGGTCTTGACGAGCTTGCCGTCCTTATAGATATTCACAAGATCGGCCTTGCCGTCGGCGTTGGTATCGAAAGCCTCTTCGGTTTCTGACGGGCTGTCTTGATAGACCCATTCGTCGATACGCCCGTCGTGATTACGATCGAAAGTTGCAACCAGCGTCCGACGATGAGTGCATCCCAGGGTTGAGGCAATGAGGGCGACACAGGCCAACAGCGGTAGGCGCGGCGTCCGCATACAGATCGTCTCTATTGCGCGGCGGGCTTTCGCGCAAGCGGCGATCGTACTGATGGCGGCGTCGATCGCGTTGCCGATCGTGCCCGCGGGCGATTTTCGCGCCGCCACGCCTGCGATACTTGCTCCGCTTCTGTTTGACCATCTTCGTCCTCCGTCACCGATCTACAGGACGGTCAACGCGCCGCGAGTCCGCGTCGAGATGGCGGGCGATCACGGCAACGGTTCTCCGGCGGTGTCCGCAGCCGGACGCCGAGCGCCTCGATTGGTCTTTTGCGGCCGCGTGCCGGAGTCGCAAGATCGCATTCGCGGATCGCGGCGCAGTGCTGTCCGGCTGCCCCGAGCGCCGCCGATCGTCTGAACTATCCTGAACTGAAGATGTCCGCCTGCTGAGCGGCAGACACAGACTCCAAGCGGGCGTATGCCCGCGGGGCGCCAGGCTGCGCACGGCATTTACCCGGACGGGTGTCCGCGTGTGACGGTGTTTCGCGCGCGGACGATGGCTGCAAACCGAATTGGGGAACTGAAATGCGATGCGAGTTTTCGCCCGAGCGCGCAAGCGTAGCGGCGCGTTCGAGATTGACGATAGCGTTGATAATGTTCGCCGCCGGAGCAATGGTCTTCGGCGGCGCGCATGCGGCGCGCGCCGAACAACCTTGGGGACCCGCCACGAGCGGTCCGAATTTTACCGGCACCGCCGAAGTCGAGCCGCAGGGCTCGTGGTATCTGGAGCCGTGGTTTTACGGCTACCACGACCTGCGATACGGAACGTGGGAGCTGGCGATGCCGCAGCGGTTTGCGATCGGCGTGGGCTATAATCTCGAACTTGATCTGTATCCAAACTTTCTGCTGAACACCGCGCAGCCGCCAACCACGCCGTCGGGCAAATCAACCGCCCACTTCGGCGTGGGAAACCTGCATTTCGAGCTCAAGTACGGACTGACCACTGACGCCGATTCGTACCATCTATGGGCGATGCCGTCGCTGTCGATCAAGACAATCACATGGATCCCGACCGGCAATTATCAGCATCTGAGCCCGAGCGCGTACAACACCGATCAGTTCGGCAACGGGACCTGGAATCAGGGCGTCGGCCTGCTGATACGCAAGCGCTTCAAGCCGTTCGAGTTTTACGGCGAGTTTGATGAAATTGTCCAGTTTCCGACCGAGGTGCATGGCGGCTACCAGTTCAATAACGGGCTTACCCAGGTTCCCTTCGGGCAGTCGCTGCATATGACCGACGGGAATTTGCTTTACTATGCGTTTGCTTTCGAGCATGTGATTAACAGCCACTATGGGCTGGGCTACGTGCTCGAGTTCACGGGTCAATCGCAAAATGGCCACAATCTGCTCTATGGGCGGGCGAACGCGCCGGCGTGGTCGTACGTGTGGGCTTCGCCGACGGTGGAATTTACCTGGCCCAACACGCCGAGTTTTCAAACCACGTGGGGATTGGGCGCGGTGCTGCCGGTCTACGAGTGGGATTTTCCGCAAACCATCGGCCCGATTTTCACGGTAACATTCTATTTCAACGGCAAAAACGGACGCCGCGGCGACTGAATCGACCGCGCTCGATCAAACGCCCGCGGAAGTATTGCGTGGATAGGTTCGGCATGACGCCGCGTTTCCCCAAATTTCAAAATGCGCCCGACCGTGAGTGGCGTCGGCGGGCCCGCGGGAAAGGGCATGCGCAACCGTCAGGCGGAGACGAGGATCTCTTTGGCGCGGGCCAGGTCGAGGGCGATCTGATGCTTTAGTGCGTCGGGGGTGGGGAATTTTTTTTCGGGGCGGATTCTTTCGATCAGTTCGAGCTTGACGCGCGCACCGTAAATATCGCGGTTGAAATCGAAGATGTGCGACTCGATCGAGCGCGCGGTCTCGGCGAACGTCGGGCGCATCCCGATATTCGTGATCGATCCGAATGCGCCGTCCTCGAGCACCACGCGGGTGGCGTAAACGCCGTCGGGCGGGAGGCATTCAGTTTCGCTTTCGAGGTTCGCGGTGGGAAAGCCGATCGTGCGGCCGCGCTCGCGGCCGCGCACGACGGTTCCGTGCAGAAAATGATAGCGGCCGAGCAGCCTGGCTGCGGTTCGGACGTCGCCCGTCGCGACAAATTCTCGCACCTTGGTCGAACTGACTTCGATTCCGCCGACTTTCACGGGGCCAACTACCGTAGTGTTGAAACCGAACTCGCGACCGAGCTCGACCATCACCGCGGCATTACCAGCGCGGTTGTGGCCGAAGTTGACACTGTGGCCGATTACGATTTCGCGCGCGCCAATCCGGCCGAGAAAATAGTCGCGCACAAATTCGCGCGGCTCTATCGCGGCAAGCTCGCGCGTGAATTTCATCACGATCACACCGTCAAGCCCGGAAAGGCGCAACAGCTCGAGCTTGTCTTCGGGAGCGAGAATCAGCCGCGGCGCCCGGTCGGGGAACAGCACCTTGGCGGGCAGCGGGTTGTAAGTGAGCGCGAACGCGGTGCCTCCCGCCGCGCGGGCGCGATCGATCGCGGCGCGCAAGATCGCGCGATGGCCCAGATGGACGCCGTCGAAGTTTCCCGGCGTGACGACCGGATACGGATGACGCGCCATCGCGTTCAGATCGCGGATTATTTTCATCGCATACTGGCGCTGCGCTCGCTTCGGATGCGCGCGCGGAACATCTCCGATTTCATTCGCCGACCAGGCTCGCCATCATTGTCTTGGCCGCCGCGGCCTGAGGGGTTCCGTCATGGTCGGATTCAAGCTTTTGCAAGGTCAGCCTCGCATCGATCCGGTCGTTCATCTTGAGGAACGCTTCCGCCTGGCGCAGGAGAGCCTGCGGAGCGAAGCGTCCCTTGGGATAGCGCATCACCAGGTCGTTGAACTGGAGTATCGACTGGTCATATTTGCCGGTTTCGTAAAGTGCGTTGGCGGCGAAATAATCGGCCGGTTCGACGAGCGGCGACTTTGGATACTGATGCTGCAAGCGGGTGAAGTCGGCCACCGCGAGCGGATATTTCCCGTCCTTCATCGCCTTTAAGCCGGCGCGGTAGATTTTTACACCGGGATCCCTTGAACTCTCGGCGTTGGAAATCTCCTGATCAAGTTCGTCGGGCCAGGTTGGCGCGGGCTCGGCAGGCGCCGACGACGCCGCTTCTTCTCCGGTTGCGCCCGCGACTGCTGCGGCGGCGCCCGCGCCGGTTGTTTCGCCGGACGGCGTGCCGATTCCGGCAGCGCTCGGCTGCGCCGCCATCCCGGCCTGCAACGCGCTCACCTCGGTCTGGAGCTTGGCGATCTGGGCGTTGGCCTGGGCGAGTTGATCGCCGCCGCCCGCGGTGGCGCCGCCGTGCTGAATCTCGGTTACCTGGTCGCGAAGCTGGCGGACCTGCTGGCTGAGTGCGTCGATCTGCTGGCGATCGCTCGCGATCATTCCGCGCAGCGTGAACTGATTCTGGTTAAGCTGCTGTAAGTCGCTCTGGCTGGTGCATCCCGTAGCGAGCAGGCCCGTGAGGGCGATCGCGATAGTGGCGAAGCGTCCGCGGATCATCGACCTGGCGGCGGAACGCGGCTGAAACGAGTCGAGCGGGGGGATGCGCACGGGATTTGCTCCTATTGTTGGACGACGAAATGGTCACGGCGGTTTTGCGCCCAGCAGCTCTCGTCATGCTCGGTGCATAGCGGCAGCTCCTTGCCATAGCTGATGGTCGAGATGCGGCTGGCGGGGATTCCCAAGGTTACAAGATAGTCCTTGGCCGATTGGGCGCGCTTGGCGCCGAGCGCCATATTGTAATCTTCCGAGCCGCGCTCGTCGCAATGACCCTCGATCTGGACGCGGGTCTGCGGATGCGACTCGAGCCACGAGGCATTGGCTTTGAGCACGGAGCCGTCTTGCGGCTTGATATTATAGGTATTGTAGCCGAAGTGGATGTCGCTGAGTGGACCGCCGGTGCCGCCCATGGAGCCCTTGCTGAGATCCTGAAGCGTGCTGGTGTTTCCGCCGATACCGCTTTCGCCGACTTGCGAACCGTTGGCTCCCGCGCCGGGAACTTCCTTGGCCTTGGACGAGCAGCCCGCCGCGAGCGCCGCACCGAGCACGAAGAGCGCGCCTATTTGCAGGGCGATCCCGCCCTTAGTCACCCAACCACCACGACCACGCTGGAGAAGTGTCATTACCCTTGCCCTCCGTTAATGCAGAAATGATTTTGCCGGTCTGCACCATAAGTAGATAGATGCGCGGGTGTCCGCCGCGCGTCGAGCTGAAAGCCAGATAACGTCCGTCGGGAGACCACGCGGGAGATTCGTTCGAGCCGACGCCGTCGGTGACCTCGGTCGGCGAGCCGCCGGCTGCGGGAATTACGAAGATGTCGAAGCGTCCGCCTGAGCGCCCCTGATAAGCGATTCGATCTCCCTTGGGCGAAAACGCGGGCGTCGTGTTGTAGGTTCCTTTGTACGTGATTCGCCGCGCCGCGCCGCCTTCGATCGGCATGACGTAGATCTGAGGGGTTCCGGAGCGATCCGAGGTGAAGGCAATCATCGAGCCGTCGGGGGAGAACGCGGGGCTGACGTTGATGCCGGTAGTATGGGTCAATTGGCGAATCTCCGCGCCGTTTC
>JAJZAG010000404.1 GCA_021799555.1 Deltaproteobacteria bacterium
CGCGTGCCTGAGCTTGGCCGCGTCGTCGTCGGGAATGATTCCGCCGCCGAAGACGGCGATATCGCCCGCGCCGCGCTCCTTCAGCAGACGAATCACTTCCGGGAAAAGTGTCATATGCGCGCCTGAAAGCACCGACAGCCCGACCGCATCGACGTCTTCCTGCACGGCGGCCTGTACGATCATTTCGGGCGTCTGATGCAACCCCGTATAGATAACCTCGAAGCCGGCGTCGCGCAGCGCGCGGGCGATGATTTTCGCGCCGCGATCATGTCCGTCGAGGCCCGGCTTCGCCACCAGAATTCTGAGTCTTTTTTCCGCCATCGATTAAATCCAACCCGGGTCGGTATACACGCCGAACTCGGCGCGAAAGATATCGCTGATCTCGCCTACAGTCGCCTCGTTGCGCACCGCATCGCAAATCGGCGGCATCACGTTTTCACCTGAGCGGCACGCCTCGGCGACGCGCGAGAGCGCATCCTTCAACGCCGCCTGGTTGCGCTCGCGCTTCATCCGGCGCACGCGATGCACCTGTTTTTCTTCGATTGCGGGATCGATCCTGAGCATCTCGATTGGAATTTCCTCGGGCACCGAATACTTAGTGACGCCGACGATAGTCTTCTCGCCCTTTTCGAGTTGGCGCTGGTAGTGGAACGCAGCCTCGGCGATCTCGCGCTGCGGATATCCGGTATCAACCGCCGCGAGCATCCCGCCCATCGCATCGATCTTCGTGATGTATTCAATCGCTTCGCGCTCGATCCGGTCGGTCAGCGCCTCAACGGCATAGCTGCCGCCCAGCGGATCGATCGTGTTGGTGACTCCGGTTTCCTCCGCGATAATCTGCTGGGTGCGCAGGGCCACCGTCACTGCATTCTCGGTCGGAAGCGCCAGCGTCTCGTCCATCGAATTAGTGTGGAGCGATTGTACGCCGCCGAGCACGCCGGCCAACGCCTGAATAGCGACGCGAACGACGTTGTTGAGCGGCTGCTGCGCGGTGAGCGAGGCGCCCGCGGTCTGCGCGTGCGTGCGCAGCATCATGGAGCGCGGATTCTTCGCGCCGAACCGCTCCCGCATCAGCCGCGCCCACATCCGGCGCGCAGCTCTGAGCTTTGCGACCTCTTCGAGAAAATCGTTGTGTATGTTCCAGAAAAACGACAACCGCGGCGCAAACTCATCGACATCGAGTCCCCGCTTGACCGCTTCTTCCACGTAGCAAAGCCCGTCGGCGATCGTGAACGCCAGCTCCTGCACGGCGGTCGAGCCAGCCTCGCGGATATGGTAGCCGCTGATCGAGACCGCGTGCCATCGCGGCGCCTTTTTCGCGCAAAACTCGATCATGTCGGTCACGATACGCAGCGCCGGGCGCGGCGGACAGATCCATTCCTTCTGCGCGATATACTCCTTGAGCATGTCGTTCTGGATCGTGCCGCCCACGCGTTCCCACGCGATTCCGTTGCGCTCCGCGACAACCAGGTACATTGCCAGCAGAATCGACGCGGAGCAGTTCACCGTCATCGAGGTGGTCACCCGGTCGAGCGGAATCCGGTCGAACAGCCGCACCATGTCGTGGATCGAACTAACCGAGACGCCTTCGCGTCCGACTTCGCCTTGCGCGCGATCGTGGTCGGCGTCGTAACCCATCAGCGTCGGCATATCGAACGCCGTCGAAAGGCCGTCCTGGCCCTGCGCCAGCAGGTAATGGAAGCGCGCGTTGGTGTCCTCGGCAAGGCCGAATCCCGCGAATTGGCGCATGGTCCAAAACCGCCCGCGATACATCGATCCGTATACGCCGCGCGTGTAGGGAAACTCGCCTGGATAGCCGAGCGCGGAATCGTACGATCCCGGAACATCGTCCGGCGTATAGAGCGGCTCGATCTCCATGTCGGAGACGGTCGAGAAGCGCGCGGGCCGTTCGGCGGCCTGCTTGAAAGTGGTTTCGAGCCAGTGCTTTTTTGAGCTCACGATATCCTCACCGGCAATGCGCGCGCGGCTTCATCGTCCGAGAACCTGACCGGCGATCACGAGTCGTTGGATTTCCGAAGTTCCCTCGTAAATCTCAGTGATCTTCGCGTCGCGGAAGTAGCGCTCGACTTTGAATTCGCGAGTATAGCCGTACCCGCCGTGGATCTGGATCGCCTCGGTCGCCGCGTTCATCGCGGTTTCGGCGGCGAACAGTTTCGCCATCGCGGATTCCTTCGTGCATGGCTTGCCCGCGTCCTTGAGCGCCGCCGCTCCAAGTGTCAGCAGCCGCGCCGCATCGACGTTGAGCGCCATATCGGCGAGCTTGAACTGGATCGCCTGATGCTGTGCGATCGGCCGCCCGAAGGTCTGCCGCTCCTGCGCGTACTTTAGCGAGGCCTCAAGCGCGGCGCGTCCAATTCCAACCGCCTGCGCGGCGATCCCGATCCGGCCGCCGTCGAGCGTCTTCATCGCGACCTTGAAACCTTCGCCCTCGCCGAGCAGCAGATTTTCGCGCGGCACGCGCAGATCGGAAAAACTGAGTTGCGCCGAATGAGCGCCATGGATTCCCATTTTATCTTCAACGCGCGTGACCGCCCATCCGGGCGAACTCGTCTCAACCACAAACGCGCTGATGCCGTGATGGCCCTTATCCGGCGCCGTCATCGCGAACACGATCGCGACGCCCGCCTGCGGCGAATTGGTGATGAAATTTTTGGTGCCGTTGATAACGTAGCTATCGCCGTCGAGGATCGCGCGCGTCTTCTGTCCCGCGGCGTCCGAACCCGCCTGCGGCTCGGTCAGCGCAAAACATCCGAGCCATTGGCCCGAGGCCATTTTGGGCAGGAAGTGCGCCTTCATCTTGTCGCTGCCCAAGCCGAGGATCGGCCACGAGGCGAGCGAGCAATGCGCCGAGACGATTACCGCCGTCGACGCGCACGCGACGGCGAGTTCCTCGACGACCAACGCGTATGCCACCTGGTCGAGACCCGCG
>JAJZAG010000057.1 GCA_021799555.1 Deltaproteobacteria bacterium
GCCTGCGATTTGTTTGTGAAGCATATGGCCTTTTTCGTCGGAGACGTGATCGACGTGGGCGTCGAGATTTTGCCGATGAAAGACCTGCAAGCAAAAATGTCATCTGGCGTCGGTTATTACGAGGGCGAACTCTACAACGTCATTCGGCAAGGCCGGGGCGTACCCGCTGTGCCACTGGTTCTCATCGGCGTTGTTCCTTGACCGCTCTGTCGCATCCCGGCCAGTCTAGTAGGCTTGGTCGCCAAGTATATTAATGCCCGCATGGGAATTGTCCCGCTCGGATGTTTCCTGACTCCGCCGAGGTCTTCGTTTCGGGGTTCTGGCGGAGTTCGCGATCGCTCCTCAAAGCGGGAAGCGTTCGCCGACCATTTCTTCGCTTTTGCGCCACAAGGCTTCCGCTCGGGCAGGGTTCAGGGCATATGAGCGAACGCCGGCGCGCGAGGTGCTGTCGTCGTTGATTTCGCAGACGTGGCAGTCTTCACAGTAACGGCCGCCAACCGAATCGGCCGGCGCGACGAACCCGCTCCATACCGAGGTTGCCGAGCCTTGCGGGATCGTCTTGAAGCGGAATGTGGGAGCGTTTCCCGAAGCGCCGCGGTTTATCCGCGCCTGCATCTGCGCGATCAACTCGGGCGTGAGATGGCGTCCGAGTTCGGTCTGAATTCCGCCCGGATGCACCGACGTGGCGCGGATCGCGCGGCCCTTGAGCTTCTGGTCGAGGGCAACCGCGTAAAGGATATTGGCCGTCTTCGAGCGGCCGTAGCCGGTAAACGGCTGATACGGAGTGTGCTCGAAATTCGGATCTTCGAGATCGACATCGCTTATTTGATGGCCCGCCGACGAAAGCGTCACGATTCGTCCCGGCGATTTGAGTATCGGGATCAAGCGGTTGACGAATACGAAATGACCCAGATGATTGGTGCCGAACTGGGTTTCGAAACCGTCCCGAGTCTTGCCCTGCGGACAGGCCATCACACCCGCGTTGGCGATAATCACGTCGAAGGGAGCGCGGCGCGCAAGCAAATCGCCAGCCGCCTTGCGCACGCTTGCCAGTGAAGCGAGGTCCATCTCGACGAGTTCGACGGGCGGTTTGCCCGAGGATAGCGCAAACGCTTGAGAGAGCGCGCGGCGGGCTTTGGCGAGATCGCGCGCGGTGCCGACGACGGATGCTCCGTGCGCGACGAGCGAGCGGGCGGTTTCAACGCCTAAGCCAGCGGAGACGCCGGTTACGAGCACGCGGGTACCGGACAGGTCGCGGCCTTCGAGGACTTCGTCAGCGGTCGATTCAAATCCGAAGCTTTTAGCCATCGTGCTTCTCCTGCATGCGAGGAATTGTTCTCTGGCGGCGAAAGCTCGCAGCCAGATTTGGGGCCGTGCGGCGCAATTCGCGCCGGAATGCGACCGTGCGCACGGCGAAGAATCGCTATCGCGCGCGAATCTTCGTTAGAATACCTGCGCGCGCGGCGCGAGACGAACCGGATGGCGAATTAAAAAAGATGGCGACGGCGCGTACGATCGAAATCGTAGCGATTGCGGAGCGCGACAAATTGCCGCTGTGGGAGTTGATGCAGCGTTACCTCGCTGAGTTATCGACGCTTGGCGGAGACGGCCCCGTGCAGGGCGCTTATCGCTATCGCTATTTCGACGCCTATTGGCGCGAAGCGGAGCGATGGCCGATGTGGATCGTGTCCGATGGCGAGACGGCGGGCTTTGCGCTGGTGCGCAAAGACGGGGCGCGGATGGAGATGGCCGAGTTTTTTATCGAGCCGGCGTTTCGGCGGGGTGGAATCGGCGTTCGCGCGGCGCGGGCGATAATCCAAAGATTTCCCGGACGATGGGAACTGTCGGAGTTCCGCGAGAATCTTCCCGCGATTGCGTTTTGGCGGCGGGTGCTCGACGGTTTCGCCAAGTATCACGAAACGAGCGAGGGGGAACGAATTACGCAATTATTCGAGGCGCCGGGTTCAGCCTGAAGGTGCGATCGCGCGACGCGGGCATCGCAAGCCCGTGCGAGCGCACAGCGCTCAAGCCGGGAGGTCGAACGGGGTAAGCGCGTTTTGCAGGAGGCCGCGGCCGGCGCGGCATCGGCGCGCCTTGATCGAATCGATCAGCTCGCGTTCGTCGGCGACCGGGCCGTCGAGGAGCGTCGTGACGCATCCGACCGAGCCCATCGAATGCGAGTCGGAGCCGGCGACTTCAGGCATCCCGAGATGGCGCGCGACCTTGAGCGCGAAGAGGTTTTCGTCTTCGGAGCATGCGCCGTTTAACACCTCGATCGCGTCGACCAACTCGAAAATCCTGAGTTTCGCGGCGCGGTCGGGATAGCCCGCGTCGATCGGCTCATGATCCGGGTTTATAAACGAAAAACGCGGGTCGAGCTTGTAGCGGAAAGGATGGTTCGCGACCAGGAGCGCGCCAGTCCGATCCGCGATCTTGCGCAGCTCGGCGAGCTTGTAGATTCCGCCGATATAGTGCTCGAGGCCAAAGACGCCGATATGGCCCATGTCGGTGGTGACTTCCATCCCGCGCAGGAACAGCAGCCCCGAGTCGCGGCCAAGGGCGGGAGCCTCGCGCAGATCCCACATCGTATCGTGCTCGGTGATGCAGACGGCGCCGATGCCGATCGTGTGGGCGCGCGCGGCGAGATCGACGAGCGCGAGGTTCGAGTCCGAGCTGCCGCGATTCGTATGCAGATGCAGATCGACGCTGAAGTAGGGCCCGTTAAGGTGCCCGCTTGCGTTTGCCGCCATCGCGAATCCGCGCGGGCTTACTTTGGCGGCTCGCTGGAGAGCGTGATGGTCTTCATGTGGTCGCCTTTGCGGATTTGATCGACGACATCCATCCCCTTAACCACGCCGCCGAAGATGGTGTAGTCGCCGTCGAGGCCGGGTTGCGGTTCGAGACAGATGTAGAACTGGCTGCCCGACGACGCGCGGGTGGGGTTAACCTGATCGCCAGTACGAGCGGTGGCGACGGTGCCGCGCAGGTGATGCTCGTTCTTGTCGATTTCGGCGGGCACGGTGTAGCCGGGGCCGCCAGTGCCGGTACCGTCGGGGTCGCCGCCTTGAACGACGAAATCAGGGACGACGCGATGGAACGTCAGGCCATTGTAGAAGCCCTTTTTGACGAGGGTCTCGAAGTTTTCGACGGTTTTGGGCGCGACCTTCGGGTAGAGTTCGATTACGAAGACGCCGCGGTCGGTGGTCACGATTGCGTATTGTCCGGTGTGTCTCAATGGTAGTCCATCCGAATTTGAGCCGTTGCACGCAGCCGCCACGGTCAGGATCGCGGCGAAGGCGATGAGGCAGGATAGTTTCTTGAACTTCACGCTATTGTCTCCAAGCCTCGACGATTGAGGCAACCTCTCTTGAGTATTAGACCGAGCGCAAGCGTGCAAGCGCGCGGCACGTCTGGGTCATCGGTGCTTGAGAAGGTTGGGGAGCGCGGCGCGCCGCGCGAGTGAATAGCGCGGCGCGCTTTACAGGATCTGGATGCCCGACCAGCGGCTCCGCGTCGCGCAAGGCGCAGGCCCACTATGCGGCCCGGGTTATTGTTCGAGTTCCTTGGTCTTATGAATGCGGGTCTGCAGGTAAGCGTCCTGGATCGCTCCATATAGATCGACCGCGTAACGGTCGGCTTCCTCGAACTGGTTCAGATGCAGCGAGCGATAGTTGATCGCCTCGGCAACGCGCCATCCGCCTTCGACTGGCAGATAGACGTACCACGGAGTTACGTAGCTGATCGGATTCATCGCGCCATCGACGATCAACCCCAAAGTGTCGCCGATCGTCGAGGGGCCGAAAAAAGGGAGCATCACGTAGGGTCCGGTCGGCGCGCCGTAATAGCGCAGCGTGAGGCCGAAATCGTCGGGATGTTCCTTGAGGCCGAACCAGTGATAGGCGGGATCGAATAAACCGGCGACGCCGAGAGTGCTGTTGATTCCGAAGCGCGCGACCTCGCCGCCGGCCTCGGCAAAGCGGAGCTGAAAGAGGTTGTTAGCGAAACGGGGGATCACATCGACATTGTCGAAAAATCGCCCGACGCTTTTACGCACCGCATCCGGCGCGATAAAGGCGTAGCCCGACGCCACCGGATGGAGTATCCAATCGTCGAGCTTCAGGTTGAACGTCAGCATGGCCTCGTTGAAAGGCGCAAGCGGATCGCTATAGACGCCCTGATCTTCGCCTGGGGGAGTTTGTTCAGCTTGCTGGACGATGCCCTGACGTTCCTTGTTATTGCTGAGCGGGGCGATATCCTGCGCGCAGGCGCGCGATACCGGCGCGAGCGATATTGCGAGCGCGGAGAAAGCGGCGGCAAACAGAATCCGCGAAATTCCGGCTGATTCGAGAACATTGCTCATCAGGACACCTTCTCCGATGCGTCGGGGCGGCGATCTAGCGATCGCAGCCCACTGATTAATAGTTCAGGGTACCATTTCGGAGCGCTGTCGCAAGCAAATGCGATCAGCGCCGGTCCCCCAACGAGGCGGCAAGCGCCTGCTGCTTGCTCTTCAAGTCGGAGATCAGCTTTGGGTAACCCTGGTTATTCATCACCCGATTAAACTGATTGCGGTAGTTGGCGATAATGCTGATCGCGTCGACGGTAACATCATAGATTTTCCACTGGCCGTCTTTCTCCAGCAACCGGTAATTTACCGCGACCGGGTCCTTTCCCGAGCCGATAATATTGGTGGCGACCTGGGCGTACTGGGGTCCGTCATTGCGGCTGGTGACGAATTGCACCTGCTGGTCGGAGTAATCGTTTATCTTGGCAAGGTAGGAGTCTTCGATAAAGGTCGTGAAGACCTGACTGAACTCCTGCTGCTGTTCTGGAGAAATCTGGCGCCAATGGTAGCCGAGGGCGGAGCGCGACATTTCGGTGAAATCAAAGCTTTTCGCGATGATCTGCTTTAGCTGCTCGCGCCGCTGGGCGGCTGGAACCTGTCGATTGCGCAGCACGGCCAACGCATCGTTGACAGTGCTCTGGACCACCGACATCGGATCGTCGGCGGCAATCGCGTGACGCGCGGCGCAGGGCGCGGCCAACGCTGCCGCGAGAATCAAGGTCATGACCGCCGCGATCTGAAAGCGTGCGACCGCGCGGGAAGCCGAATTCTTGAATGGCATCTGGTGAATGTTCTCCCTCCGCATATTTTACTTTTTTGCCGTCGAGGCGGAATGACTTTTTTCTGTGCCACAGGGCGGGCACGGCGCCGCCTTGGGCGCTGCGCTTGCGGTCCCCGGCGGCGCGCCGATATCGCCCGCGCCGCCGCTGGATGCGCCGGCGCCGCCCGAGGCGCCGGCGGATGAGGAACCCGCATTGTTTATTAGCTGGCCGATCGCGTTTTCGATCACGAAGGCGGATTGGGTTTGCCGGATCGTATCGCCGTTGGCGAGAATCTTTTCACCGGGCCCCGGCGCGATCGAGACATATTTGCTGCCAATCAAGCCGCTGGTGAGGATCGAGGCGATCGCGTCGTTATCTATCTGGACTCCGTCGTCGATCCGCATTGCAAGGCGCGCGCGTTCGTCTTTTAACTCGATCGATTGCACGCGGCCGACGTGAACACCGGCGATCTCGACTTCGTCGCCGGGTTTGAGTCCGGCAATGTTGTCGAAACTTGCGTAGAGGGTGTATCCGGGCGGCGGGAAGATCGAAATCTGGCCGAGACGGAACGAGAGAATCGCGAGCGCAAGAATTCCGAGGATCCCGAAAATCCCGACGATGAATTGCGTGGTGCGGCTAGCGTACATCTGCTTGTTTTCGCGTCGTTACGAACTCACTTGGTTGTTTTCCAGGTCGTCGCCCGAGGCGCGGCCGGCCAAAAATCGTTTGAACTCGTCGTCGTTCGAGGCCATCACTTCCTCGACCGTACCGGTCAATTGCATCCGGCCGCGATGCATGAATGCGACGCGATCGGAGATGCGGAACACCGCCGGCACGTCGTGGCTGACCATGACGGCCGAAAGCCCGAAGTTGCGCTGTGTCTGACGAATCAGGTCGTGGATCGCGCCAGTCCGCGACGGATCGAGTCCGGTAGTCGGCTCGTCGAGCATCAGGATTTTCGGGCGATGCACCAGCGCGCGGGCGAGCGCGGCCCGTTTTTGCATTCCGCCGCTCATTTCGGAAGGGTACTTGGCGTCCATTCCTTGTAAGCCAACCGCGGTCAGGGTTTCGAGCACCCGCGCGCGAATTTGCTCCCGCGACAAAGAGGTCTTCTCGACCAGCGGAAAGGCGACGTTCTCGAACACCGTCATCGAGTCGAACAGCGCGCCCGCCTGAAACAGCATCCCGAACTTCTCGCGCACCGAATTGAGCGCCGCCGAACGCATCCGGGTCACATCGATTCCGTCGATAATGATCGAACCGGCGTCGGGACGCAGGAGCAGATTGAGATGCTTTAGCAGGACGGTTTTGCCGCATCCGGACGGTCCCACGATCGTCACGATTTTACCGGCGGGAACCTCGAGATCGACGCCGTTGAGGACCACCTGGCGGCCGAAGCTGCGCTTGAGTCCGCGCACCTCGACCGCGTTGGTGTTTGGTTTTCCGTTGCCTTCAGGGGTCATTGTCGGCTCAACCAAGGCTCATACCAAGTCGGCAATTTTACAGGAGAAGCGCGCCGACGATATAGTCCGCCATCAGGATCAGCACGCTCGATAGCACCACCGCCTCGGTGGTGGCGCGGCTGACGCCGGTTGCCATCCGCTGTGCGTGATAACCCTTGTAGCAGGATACCCACATAACGATTACGCCAAAGCATAAGGCCTTATAGAGGCCAATCGCGATATCGTGCGACTCCAGTTGCGCGGCGATTCCGTTGAAGTAGTCGCCCGACGGCGCGCCCATCAAGCCGCATCCGACAACCCATCCACCCCAAATTCCGATTACGTCGAAGATTGTCGTAAGCAAGGGAAAGCTGATAATCCCCGCCACCATTCGCGGTGACACGAGGTATTGCACCGGATTGATCGCCATCACCGTGAGCGCATCGACCTGCTCGGTCGATTGCATCGCGCCCAGCTCGGCGGCCATCGCGGAGCCGGCCCGCGCCGCGATCATCAAGGCGGCCAGAACCGGTCCCAGCTCGCGCACGATAACCAGCGCGACAACAGTACCAAGCGCGCCTTCGGAGCCGAAGCGGCGCAGGGTGGTAAATCCCTGCAGTCCGAGCACCATGCCGGTAAACGCGCCAATCAGGACGATGAGAAAAAGCGAATCTGCGCCGATAATCCGGATCTGGCGAACCGCAAGCCGCGGCTTATACGGGGGTATCAGCGCAAAGGCAATCGAGTTGAACAGGAACAAGACGAAATTTCCGAGCGCAACGATACCGTCGAGGATGGACGCGCCCAGCCGCTCAATCATTTCCACTGCCACTTTATCCGTTTTCTATCCGCTGCTAGTGATGCGCAATCCCCAAGCGGGAAAGCCGGTTCAGCGTATGGGTGCTCGATGCCATGCGGATAAATTCGTAAAGGTCATTTATAAGATCCAGATCGAGCGCCGGACGCGCAAGCCGTAAAACCTCGCATCGCACCGAGCGCGCGCGGCAATCGTCGAGATGGCTGACCAGGCTCTGGCGGCCAAAGCGGGTCCGAATCACCGCGGCCGGAGAGCGCGCGATTACATTGGTGCCAGTGAAATCGCGCGAAGGCACCAACACGACGCCCGGCCCGGGCGGCATCGCGGCGAAAACCGCGTCAATATCCGCCGAAGTGATCATCGGAATGTCGGAGAGCAACGTACAAAGAGTTGTCGCGCCGCGCGCCGCGAGCTGCTCGGTCGCCATCGCAATCGCAACATTGAGGCCGCGCGCGTACCCTTCGTCGATCGCCAACGCCCCCGCATCGCGCGCGAGCTCAAGCAGCGTACGGTCCGAACTCACCACCGCGACCATCGCGGCCGCGCGCGCGCCGAGCGCCGCCGCGAGCACGTCACGATACATTGCCTCGGCGAGCGCAATGCGCTCGCCGTCCGGCATCACGGTCCCAAGCCGGGTTTTGGCCAGGCTGAGGTCCTTCGCGGCAATCAAAATTACCCGCACGGCGACACTCTATAACGCGCCCGCATCGTGACGGAAACCGCAATTGACGGACGCCCTGCTATAAGACACACGATAGGGGCGATAGTTGTAAAGGGGCGGGATTGGGCGCTGGTTTTCACTTGACTGTTTTTGAAAACGAGTCTCAACTTGTTAAAGGCGTTCGGCAGACTCCGCCGCGCCGATCCGATTTCAGACACCAATGGTGGAGGGGACTTTGAGGATACGCAACGGTAAACGAAATTCGAGGCGGCGGGATTTCCGGCGGCAAGGTTGGATGCGGTCGAATGGGCGGACGATTTGCGCCACCGCACTCTTGATGCTGATAGCGGCGGGATGCAACCGCAAGGGCGTCGATGACTACCTGCAGGCCGGCAACGCCGCGCTTCAGAACACCAACATCGGCGATGCCGAGAAGGATTATTCCGAAGCCGACAAGCTCGCGCCCAACGACCCGCGCGTTCATGTCGCGCTCGGCAATCTCTACGTCTTCGAGCACAAGCCCGGTCCCGCCCAGGAAGAATTCATGACGGTGATCGAGCTCGATCCGAAAAATCCCCAGGCGCACGTCGCACTGGGCAATCTCTATCTCGATCAACAACAGGAGCGCCTTGCCGAGGAGCAATATCGCGCCGCGATAGTTCTCGACCCCACCAACGGAGCTTATTACCTCCAGTTGGCCGACATCCTGCGCAAGGAGGGGCGTCCGTTTGACGCCGAAGCGGCCATCCGCACCGCGCTGGGACTGAACCCCCGTAACGCGCAGGCGCATCTGGCGTTGGCCAACCTTCTCGAGACAGTACCCGGACGCCAGAGCGAAGCGGAAGCCGAGATGGCGGCGGCGCGCGCGATCGATCCGAAGCTCGTGGCAGCAAGCAGCAGCGCAGCGGCTCCCAGCAGCGCCGCGGCTGAGCCGACGGCGGCGGCGACGCCGGCGCCGAAGATCAAGCCTCTCAACAAGCTGTTCTTACTGACCAAAAATTCACCCGTTTATCAGGAGCCGGACACCACGAGTGCCGTAGTGGCAAAGGTTGTGCGCAGAAAATACGTGCACGTGATCGGGATCGCCGGGAGCTACCTGCAAATCAAGCTTCGCAATGGAACGGTCGGCTTTATCCCGATCACGGCGGCCGAGTAGGGACAAATATTGCCTCCGCGGCCGATAACGGCCGCGGTAGCGGAGGTTATCGGCGATGGCGCAAGCGCAGATTCTCGAACGCGAGGTTAGTTTCGCGGGTCCGGCCTGTACCGTGAACGCATTTTGCGCGGAACCGCCGGACGGCGCGCCGCGCCCCGCGGTTATCGTGGTGCAGGAATGGTGGGGGCTTAATCCAAATATCAAGGATATCGCTGGACGCTTTGCGCGTGAAGGATACGTGGCCGTCGCACCGGATCTATATTCTCGTCAGGGGCATAAGGTTGCGACCGATCCGAACACCGCCGCGCAATTGATGGGCGGGCTAAAAAAAGAAGACGGAATTGCGGACCTGAAAGCGACCTTGGCCTGGATTCGCGGACAAAAGCGGACTCACGGCATGAAAATCGGCATCACCGGTTTCTGCATGGGTGGCACATACGCGATGCTCCTGCCGTGCGAATCGAGCGAGATCGCGGCGGCGGCGCCGTTTTATGGCGAAATTCCCGCGGATGACAAAATCGCGCAACTCGGATGTCCGATCTTTTACGCATACGACGAAAACGACGGATGGATTCAGCGCAAGGACGTTGACCGTCTTGCCGCCGACCTCAAGAAGTTCCACAAATCCGGAGAGGTTAAGATTTATCCCGGATGCTCCCACGGATTCTTCAACGACACCCGCCCCGACGTGTACAACGCCGCTGCGGCCAAGGACGCGTGGGAGCACACGCTCGCGCTGTTCAAGAAACATCTCAAGAGCTGAGGAGCGACGCCGGGTCGAGGCGCGGGCCGCTTAAGTAGATCAGTCGGCCCTCGTCGGGGGCGCGCTCCCGGAGCCATCGCGCGACGATCGTCATCGCCTCGAGTTCGCCGCGCGCGACCGGGCGGGCGTGGTAACGATCGAAATTTTCCGCGACGAAGGCCACTATCTCGTGCGCCGCATCCGGCGAATCGAGCGCGCGGGTAATCGCAAGCCGCCCCGAAAGCACAACGTGCGCGGCACGCGCGCAATTTTCTCCCGTGAGGATCACGAGGTTGTTCTCGGTCACGACTTCGCTAAGCCGCGACGCGCGCCGCGCCAAGGTCGCAAGTGCCTCAAGGTCGCGGCGCGTCCGCGCCGCTTCCTCGTACCGCAACGCTTTGGCCGCGTCGTCGCGAGCACGCGCCAGATCGCCGAGCAACGGACCGCTGCGCCCGCGCAAAAACGAGAGCGCCTTGCGCACCCGCTCACCATAAGCGTCCTCATCTATGGTTGCGTTGCATGGCGCGCTGCATTGGCCCATCTGGCCGTAAATGCATGGCGAAAAATCTTCATCGGGATGGAGCTTGCCGGTGCAGGTGCGCAGGCCCAGAATTCGCGCCAGCGCGCGCACCGAGCCGTCCAGGCTTTTGCGTCCAATGAACGGCCCCAGATGCATCACACCCGGCCGCGCGGTCATTTTCGTGGTCAGAGCCAGGCGCGGGAACTCGTCCATCATATCGAGCTTGATAAAATACGCCGGCGCCGCCGACTTGAGCATCCTGTTGTACGGCGGCTTGAGCTGGCGAATCAGTTGGGCTTCGAGCAGACCGGCTTCCAGAGATGACGCGGTCGCGCGAGTTTCGATCTGATGGACGTGGCTGATCAGCTCGGCGGTCTTCGCGTTGACCGCCGCAGTGAAATACGAACCTACCCGATCGCGCAAGCGGCGCGCCTTGCCGACGTAAAGAAGATCGCCGCGCGAATTGCGCATCAGGTAAACGCCGGGAGCGTGCGGAAGCGCGGCGATCGTTTCGGGTGCGACGTGGCGTTCGAGGCGCCGTCCGGAAAGCCCGCGCCCGTGATCGTCGAGCAATCGGTCAAGGCGCGTAATCCCCATCTTTGCCGCAATCTCGAGGAAGATCGAAAGAATCTCGGCCGCCATCCGCGCGTCGCCAAGCCCGCGATGACGCCCTTCGAGCGAAAGGCCGAAATGCTCGGCGATCGCGTCGAGGCGGCGGCGCTTGAGCGACGGGATGAATCGCCGTGACATCCGCAGCGTGCACAGAACGGGGTTGCGCAGGCCGATACCGAATATCCGCCGGAACTCGAAGTCCAGAAATCCGCGGTCGAACGTGGCATTGTGTGCGACCATCACCGAGTCGCCCATGAATTCGCGAAACGAAGGCAGCACGGTTTCGATCGGCGGAGCCGACGCAACCATCTCATTGGTGATCGAGGTCAGGCCGGTGATGAATCGCGGAATCGCCCCGTGCGGACGCACCAAGCTCGAAAACGAGTCTTCGATCCGCCGCCCGACCATCCGGTAAGCGCCGATCTCGATAATCGTGCCGGGACCTGCGCGGCCTCCGGTGGTCTCGAGATCGACGACCGTGAACGGCGCTTCGTCCAATGCCACGCGGTACCGATCGCTCGACTTGAGCGACCACATCCCGGTCGAGGCGTCGAACGCGAAATTCGGGTCTCCAGCAAGTAAGTTTGAGATTATCCGGCTGCCCAGATCGTCTTCCGCCGCGACACCGCGCAGCAACAATCCGGCGAGCTCGCTCGCCCGCGCGCCAGCGGGATGAAATTCGAGGAACTCGTAAAGCTTCTCGCGTACCGTCGCGTGGGAATCGCCCATCGCAACAGGGAATTGCGATGAACCGTCTGATGCGCGATTCGGCTGCATCCGCCCTGCCCTTCACCTTCGTCGCAGCTTCGCTTTAGCATCGCCGGCACCGCCCACGCAACGCATCGGCAACACAGCGGTAGCACCGAGGCGGTTTGCGGTCTACAATTACCCATTGAGCAGCGAGGATTTTATCGATGGAACCAGTACAGATAGCACGCGAGGTCGAGGCCGTTCAGATTCCGGCGGGCACCAAGACGACGCTCGAAAAGGGTGTTGAGGCGTACATCACCCAAGCGTTGGGCGGTACGTTCACCCTGCAGGTGCCATCGCACGGAGGCCTGTTCCGGATTGCGGGCAAGGATGCTGACGCGCTCGGCAAAGATCCCGCTGACGCTGGCGCGATGCCGACCGGCGCGGGCGGAGATCTCGAATCGATGATATGGGAGCAGCTCAAGACCTGCTTCGATCCGGAGATTCCGGTCAATATCGTCGATCTGGGTTTGGTCTACGGAATGGAAGTCAAAGCCCAGGATGACGGCACACATAAGATCGAAGTGAAAATGACGCTCACCGCGCAGGGCTGCGGCATGGGCGCCTCGATCGCCTACGACGCGAAGAACAAGCTGATGGCCCTGCCGGGAGTCTCGGAAGCCGACGTCGATCTGGTCTGGGATCCACCGTGGACCCCGCAAATGATCTCCCCCGAAGGCCGCGAACGCTTGGGGCTGGACTGAGCGCGTAGCAGCCCTTCTCTTTTCGGATAGCGATTGAGCGTTGCCCTCATTTTGTTCTGGATGCCCGCGCGGAAATGCTTCTAAGGCGGGCCTGTGATTCCGCAATTCCGCCGCAGGTTCCGACCGCGCGTCGCGGCTGGCGCGGAGCAACCCGCGATTCCTGGCGCGCGGCAGCCACGCATGCGGGTATGCATCCCCGGCATCGAGGGTGACCGAATCTCAAAGCGATTCGCGACTCTCGCGGCGGCTCGATTGACACGGCTTCGGCGGTCCGATAATTAATTCGATTCCGGCATAATCATGTTTGCAATCTTAAAGACTGGCGGAAAACAGTACCGCGTCGGCGTCGGCGACCAGATTACGGTCGAACGGCTCGAAGGCGACGTGGGCGCGCAAATATCTCTGACTGAAGTGCTCGCGCTGGGCGGCGATGCACCGCGAGTTGGCACACCAACCATCGCGGGAGCGGCGGTGCGCGCGAAGATCGTTCAGCAGCCGCGCGGAACCAAGGTGATCGTGTTTAAGAAGAAGCGGCGCAAGAATTACCGCCGCAAACGCGGTCATCGCCAGGAATTGACCGTGCTCAAGATCGAGGAGATTTCGGCCGGCGCATAGTGCCGGATCGATTTTTCATTAAACCCGCGGCGTCATCGCGCCGCTTTTTTCAGAGGAGATAGCCGTGGCGCACAAAAAAGGACAAGGTTCCACGCGCAACGGACGCGATAGCCCGGGTCAGCGCCGCGGAATCAAGGTTTACGCGGGACAGACGGTTAAGGCCGGCAATATCCTGGTCCGCCAATGCGGCACGCGAATCCATCCGGGACGCAACGTAGGGATGGGCCGCGACTACACCATCTACGCCAAAATTGACGGGGTCACGAAGTACGAGCCTAAGGGCGAAAAGCGCCAAGTCAGCGTAGAGCCGCATCGCACCGAGAGCGCGTCCGCACAATCGCCGGCGTAGCCGCTATCAGAATTGATTTTTTCGAGAAGCCTCGCGCGGATCGCGCGGGGCTTTTCATTTTGCGCCCAATCAGGTTGACTGTGTAGGCTCGCGGCGAGCGGCTTTACGCGCAGGGGGAATCGTGATGCGACTAGGACTTATATCGGGATATTCGGGCGCCCAGATGGGGATGCCGATGGAATTAATTCACGAGGCCGAAAAGGTCGGCTTCGATTCGGTCTGGACCGCGGAGGCTTACGGCTCCGACGCCATCGTTCCGCTGGCGTGGATCGCCGCATTGACCAAAAAAATCCGCCTCGGCACGGGAATCATGCAGATGCCTGCGCGCACTCCCGCCGCAACCGCCATGACCGCGATGACGCTCGACGCGCTCTCCGGCGGCCGCTTTATCTTGGGTATCGGACCGTCGGGCCCGCAGGTGGTCGAAGGATGGCATGGCGTGCCGTACGGCAAGCCGCTCCAGCGCACGCGGGAATATATCGATATCGTGCGTAAAATTCTGGCGCGGGATGTCCCCGTCGAGCATCATGGAAAGGAATATCAGATTCCCTACACGGGTCCCGGTGCTTCCGGACTCGGCAAGCCGCTCAAGAGTATTTTGCACGGCCGCAAGGACATGCAGATTTACACGGCGTCGATCAGCCCCAAGGGGATCGAGCTCGCCGCCGAAATTGCCGACGGCGTGATTCCGGTCTGGATGAGTCCTGAGCGATGGGATCTGTACGACGCGCCGATCAAGGCGGGATTCGCAAAGTCG
>JAJZAG010000058.1 GCA_021799555.1 Deltaproteobacteria bacterium
GCCGCATCGAAGCCACGGCTCACCGCTCGTGAATCCGCCATGCATCGCCGCCGACCATTGCATCGGCGTGCGGCATCCGTCGCGTCCGACCGGATCGCGCCACGCGTTCTTGGGAATCTCGACATTGGGCATTCCGAGTTCTTCGCCGTAATAAAGAAACGGCGTGCCGCGCAGCCCCAGCAGCATCACCGCCGCAAGCCGTGCGCGCGCCGCGGACGATTCGCCGTCGGCGCAGCGCGTGATGTGGCGCGGGAAGTCGTGATTCGAGAGCGTGTATGTCGGCCACGAGCCGCGCGGGAACAAGCGCTCGACTTCGGCGACCTGGGCGCGAAAGTATGCCGCGCTCCACGGGCAGAACAGAAACCGGAAGTTGAACGCCTGCTGCAATTCGCCGGGCCGCAAATAGTCAGCCAGCGAGCGGTTGTCGCGCGGCCATACTTCTCCGACCATCACGCGATCGCTGCCGTACTCCTCGAGCACGCGGCGAAAGCCGCGCACGATCTCATGCACCTCCGGCTGATCGACGTCGTACAGATGTTGCTGCTTGAGCGCGACATCGACCATCGCGCCCGGCTCGAGTCTGGCCAAGGGAGGATTGTCACGCAATTGCGCGTCCTTGATTAGCCCGTGGATGACATCGACGCGAAACCCGTCAGCGCCCCGGTCGAGCCAGAAGCGCATCACATCGTGCATTGCGGCGATCACTTCGGGATTGCGGTAATTCAAATCCGGCTGCGATTCGAGGAACAGATGCAGGTACCACGCGCCGGTCGCTTCATCGTATTTCCACGCCGGCCCGCCGAAGATGCTGACCCAGTTATTGGGCGGACGATCCGGCGGACCGGTGCGCCAGATGTACCAGTCGCGCTTTGGATTGGTTCGCGAGGCACGTGATTCGCGGAACCATCGATGCTGATCCGAGGTGTGATTGGGCACCAGGTCAAGGATGATCCGGATGTCGCGCTGGTGCGCCGCGTCGATCAGCCGATTGAATGCCGCAAGGTCGCCGAGCTCCGGATGCACATCGCAGTAGTCGCTTACGTCATAGCCCCAGTCCTTCAGCGGCGACGGATTAATCGGGCTCAGCCAGAGTGCGTCGATCCCGAGCGAGCGCGCGGTGCGGTCATTGAGATAATCGAGATGCGCGGTAATTCCGTCCAGGTCGCCGATTCCGTCGCCGTTCGAGTCGGCGAAGCTGCGCGGGTAAATCTGATAGAAAACCGCCCGCCGCCACCACTGCGATGCCATCGTGAAGTCCTCCGTATCCGCCGACGCGAACATCAAGGATTGCGGGATTTCCGTACAGCGCCGTCGCGGCGAAGTGCAAAACATCATGGACCCTCGCTGGCGTCGAGGCTAGCGTGAATGATCGGCACCGGCGATTCACGATGAACGATAAGGACATAACCCTGCATACGCGGGCCGACGCGCGATCGCGCTCGCCGTCGGCGCTCAGCCTGCGCGCGCTCGATCTGGTTAATTTTTTCCAGGCCGATGCCTCGACCGGTATCGGTCCGTACCTCGCCATCTTTCTGATGACGAGCCGGCACTGGACGCTCGGGCGGATTGGAATCGCGATGGGAGCGCAAGGATTTGCAACCGTAATTGCGCAAGCTCCGATGGGCGCGCTGGTCGATGCGACGCGGCGCAAGCGCGCGTTGATGGTGGCGGCATCGGCGGCGATCGCGCTGGGATGCGTCGCGATCGCGATGCGGGGGTCGTTCGCGACGGTCATTGCTGCGCAAATCTGGATAGGAATCGCCGCGGTCGCTTTCGGCCCGGCGATTGCGGCGGCGAGTCTGGGTCTGGTTGGCCACGCGCGTTTTTCCCGCCGGATGGGCCGCAATGAATCCTGCAATCACGGCGGCAACGTCTTCGGCGCGGTGGCCGCGGGAATCATGGGCAGGTTCATTTCCTACTCCGCGATCTTTTACACCTCGGCGGTAATGAGCATTGCGACGATCGCGTCGGTGCTTTCAATCCGCGAGCACGAGATCGATCATTTGGCCGCGCGCGCGGCGATGCCCGAAGACGGTGGCCCTGCGCATCTTTCAGGATGGCGCGAGCTGATCGTCAACCGAAGCCTCGCCATCTTCGCGCTGGCGGTTATCCTGTTCCACTTCTCGAACGCCGCGATGCTCCCGCTGGTCGGAGAACTGCTCTCCTCGGCCGGGCACGCGAGCCCGGCGCTCGATATGTCGGCGTGTATCGTGATCGCGCAGATTGTGATGATCCCGATGGCGGCGTTTGCGGGACGATACTGCGAGCTCTGGGGGCGCAAGCCTGTCCTTATGATCGCCTTCGCCGCGTTGCCCGTGCGCGCGATCCTGTACACGCTCACGCGCGACTCCTATCTGCTGGTCGCGGTCCAGGCGCTCGACGGGGTGGGCGCCGGCATATTCGGCGTCGCGTGGATTATTGTCGTTGCAGATCTCGCGGAAGGGACCGGCCGTTTCAATTTGATCGCGGGCGCGATCTCGACCGGCGTTGCCGCCGGCGCCTCGTTAAGCAATATGATGACTGGATTCGTAGTGCAGCGCGCGGGTTTCAACACTGGCTTCCTGGTGTTGGGAGTGATCGCGCTCCTGGCGCTGGCGGTACTGGCGTTCGCGATGCCGGAAACAAAAGTCGCCGGCGCGATGCATGCCGCCGCTATTCGCCGAAACCCAGGTCCCTAAGGCTCTGGTGGGCGGCCTTGGCGCGGTCGCGATGCACCATCAGGCGCGCAACGATCGCGGCGGTCGAGCCGAGCATCCGCGAACCTTCGGCATCGAACACCCAGCACTCGAAGCCAGCCTCGGAGAGCAGGTCGCGCGCCATCTGCACCTGGGTCGCGTCGAGACTCGAGAAAACTTCTTCGAGTTCGTCGGGTGCAAAGTCCTGCTGTTCAGCCATCGCGCATTACCTCGATATTTCCAGGTTGGATTGAGAGAGGCCCGGCTCACTCGCCGGACGTGCTACCCTGCGGAGCAGCCATGACGCCCCTAACTCGATTGTAGATGATTACCGCGGTGCCCGCGACGATCAAAAACGCGATCACGCCGTCGAAGCGATGAAACCACGGCGCGAGATTTTCCCAATGTTGTCCGAGCTTCATCCCCGCGTACGCGAGGATGATGCACCACAGGTACGATCCCGCAATCGTGTAAATCGTAAATGGCAATAACCGCATCCGCGCGACCCCGGCCGGCAATGCGATAAAGGTTCGAACCACCGGCAGCAGCCGGCTGATGAACACCGCTGGCGATCCCCACCGCATGAAGAACCGGTCGGCGAGCTCGATTTCGTGCGGCGCGATCAACACATAGCGTCCGTACTTGAGCAGAAACCATCGCCCGCCACTGGCACCAACGTAGTACGCGGCGTACGAGCCAACCAGGCATCCGAGCGCTCCAGCGATCGCGACAGCTTGTAAACTGAAGCGTCCGGCATAAACCAGGTAGCCTGAAAACGGCATGATTACTTCGGAGGGCAGGGGGATACAGGCGCTTTCGAGCGCCATCATCAGGATCACGCCGCCGTAGCCAAGCGCCGAGATAGTGGCGATTACGAGCGTCGAAGCGCCGGCGAAGAGTTTGTCGATCATCTGGTCGGTTTCCTTAGCGAAGCGGCAGCGCGGTGGAAATTGCCGGGACCTTACCGGTCCGCTCCGGGTCAAGGTTCGAGGGTGCCATTTAGATTGTGGCAAAGCGAGCGAGGGATGGTTGCCCGGCTGTGCGTATTTGTCGTAAACTCCCGATATCGATTACTGCATATATGTTGAACGAGGAGAGCCGTACAGTAATTTCGACAGCCGGGAACCAGGGCGCATCCGTCCGTTCGCCAAGCCGCGCGCTGCCGAATTAACCCGTATCGCCACGCCGAAAAGGAAGAGGTCATGGCCAAGGAAACACTCAGCATCACCGACAATCGAACTGGCAAAAACTATGAAGTTCCGATCGAAGAAGGCGGCGTTATCCGTGCCATGGCGCTTCGCCAGATCAAGACCGGCGCGGACGACTTCGGGCTGATGACCTACGATCCGGCGTTCACCAACACCGCGTCGTGCCGCAGCCGGGTCACCTATATCGATGGCGACAAGGGAATCCTGCGTTACCGTGGCTACCCGATCGAGGTGTTGGCGGAGAAGAGCAACTATCTCGAGACCGCATATCTGATCGTCAAAGGCGAATTGCCCGATCGCGAGCATTATCAGCGCTGGGAGCACAACATCAAAATCCACACGATGGTCCATGAGAATATCAAGAAATTCATGGAGGGCTATCGCTACGATGCGCATCCGATGGGGATGCTGGTTGGGACGGTCGGGGCGCTCTCGACGTTCTATCCCGATGCGAAAAACATCCACGATCTCGAATCGCGCCGGCTCCAGACCCGCCGCCTGATCGGAAAGATCCCCACTCTCGCCGCGTTCGCCTATCGTCACACGCGTGGCCTCCCGTACGTATATCCTGACAACGATCTTAGCTACACTGGCAATCTGCTCTCGATGCTGTTCCGGATGACCGAGCTTAAGTACAAGCCCAATCCGGTGCTCGAGCGCGCGCTCGACGTGCTGTTCATCCTGCACGCCGACCACGAGCAGAACTGTTCGGCCAACGCGATGCGCGCGGTGGGCAGCTCGCAGCCGGATCCGTATGCCGCAGCGGCTGCGGCCGTCGCGGCACTGTACGGTCCTCTGCACGGAGGAGCCAATGAGGCTGCGATTCGTGGGCTGATGGAAATCGGCTCGGTCAAAAATATTCCCGCCTTCATCAAAGCGGTGAAAAATAAGGAACGCCGCCTGATGGGCTTCGGGCATCGCGTTTACAAGAACTACGACCCGCGCGCGAAGATTCTCAAGGCGATGGCCGAGCAGGTGTTTGAGGTCACAGGACGCAATCCACTGATTGATATTGCCGTCGAACTCGAACGTATCGCGCTCCAGGACGACTACTTTATCTCGCATAAGCTCTACCCGAACGTCGATTTTTATTCGGGAATCATCTATCAGGCGATGGGCTTTCAGATGGAGATGTTTCCGGTGCTGTTCGCGATTCCGCGCACCTCGGGATGGATGGCGCAATGGGCGGAGATGGTTCGGGACCCCGAGCAGGCCATCGCACGTCCGCGCCAGGTTTATATCGGCGAGCAGATACGCGCGTACACGCCGATCGAGGGGCGACCCAAGCCGACGATGCGCGAGGACGCGGTCAGTGAGGCAATCTAACCGGCAGAATGCTAATGGCAGTTGTCAGGCTCCGGCGTCTTACGAAGGGTCTCGAATTAAACTGCGTCCGAGGTGAATTATTGACAACTTATATGTGGCGTGAAACGCCTCACCTTGCTAAAAGAAATAAAGCGCGTCATTGGATGTATCGACGCGCGGCACCCAATTGACAGCTGGAAGTATCAATTTCTATGGGTAAGCAAGGTGAGAGCAGTATTCGCTATTTGACGATCGGCGAATTGCTGATGCGAATCGATCACCTTCGCTCCGAGCGCGCGCACGCTCAAGCGCAAGTCGCTGATTCCGCGGATTATGTGGCTCAATTCGAGGCGTGGGCAGCCCAGGAGTCAGCGCACACCGGATGGAAGCAAACGGGCAACGATGCAGCCTCTGAGCGGACTGCTCATGAAGCACTCGGCCGGGATCGGTTTTCGGGCGAAGAATATGTTTGGATCGGTGACGACATGGCGGTGCATCTCGAACCGGCCGATCCTGCCGAGCTAGACGCATCAGAGTTCAGCGAAGAAGCGGAGATCGCTGCCGATCCGGAAAACATTCGGATGCTGGATGCGTCGGCGATCGAGGATGAGAATGCGGATGATCAGCCGTGGCGCGCTGCGCCGATAGGATTTCTCGCGAAGTGGGGCATCGAGCGTTACGCGCTCGCAGCGACGGCGTTGGGCATCGTGGCGCTGATAATCGCGGGCACTGCTCTGCACATGAGCCCGACCGGACAATCATCGAACAAAATCGCTTCCATTGCGGCGATGGCCGCGGGGCACAATCCATACGATGAGACCCCGATGGACGAACGGGCCACGGCCGCCGCCGAGCCGGAGCCTCTCGAAGTGTCCGCCGTTGTCCGTCCGCGACCTTTGCTGACCCCAGATCAGCTTGACGAGCGGGTGCATCAGGCACTTGCCGACCAGGGTTTCTGGGATATCGGCGTATCAGCGGGAACTCGCGGCGACGTCTACTTGGCTGGCGATGTGTACAGCCTGGCCGAAGCTCGGTATGTAAAGGCCGTTGCGCGACACGCGGCTCGTGCAGCGCAGGTATATTTTCCGCATCCGCAAGTGGTTCCATCCGAAGGTCCGGCGTATTTTGGCGCGGTCGCGGCGTACGCGCCGTCGGTATGGGGAGCCGAAATCTCCGGCGTCGCGATTGGCTCGCCAGCCTATATGGCCGGTTTGCGTGTCGGCGACGTTATTCGAGGTTTCGATCACAAGACGATTGCAGATGCGAAGGATCTGAACCGCGCGATCGCGGAGCATCAACCGGGACAGCGAATTCAAATACGAGTCTGGCGCGACAACGCCAACCAGTTCCTCACTGTGCGTCTCGCGACTCGTCCCACGACGGAAGTCGCGATGCGCTGATTGCGCCGAACCGGACTCATCGATTAAAAGCCGCGCTGAAGCTCCCGCCACAGCGTGGCTTTTGATATTACCACAACTTGGCGTCCTGCCCGACCGCCAATGAATCTCTACGCGCGTTCCTTGTAGTGCGGCTTACGCTTTTCCAGGAAGGCGCGGGCGCCTTCTTCGATATAGCCGGCGCGCACGCATAGTACCTGGCTGCGATCCTCGACCGCGATTGCCTGCTCAAGGCTGCCGGCATCGATGCTTGCCCAAAGGCACTCCTTGGTCATCCGAAGCCCCAGCGGCGATGTCTCCGTCATCTCTAGCGCGAGCTTTGCCGCGGCCGCGTCAACCTCGGCGTCCGAGTGAAGTTCCGAAACCAGTCCAGTGGCAAGAGCGCGCTGTGCATTGATGAAGCGTCCGGTCATCATCAGTTCGGCCGCGACTGCTGTTCCGACGGCACGTGGCAAATGGTAGCTGACGCCCATGTCGCAAGCGGACAGGCCGATCCGGATAAAAGCCGCATTGAAGCGCGCCGATTCGCCGGCTATTCGCACGTCGCAAGCGAGCGCGAGAGCAAACCCGCCGCCGGCCGCGGGCCCGCGAACGGCGGCAATAAATGGTTGCGGCGCTCGGCGCATCGCAACGACAAGGTCGCTCATGCGCCGTTGGGATTCGACCGTATCAGTGGTCGACGTGCCGAGCCCCGTGCCGCCGCGATTTTGCTCCTTAAGATCAAGCCCAGCGCAAAAGGCGCGCCCGGCTCCACGCAAAATCACCACTCGGGTCTTCGATTCGCCCGGCAACCGTTGCAGAAAGTCCTCAAGCTCGGCCACCATCTGGGCGCTTAGCGCGTTGAGGTTGTGGGGACGGTTGAGAGTCAGCGAGCAAACTGGTCCGTCGTTTTTAATCTCTATCGCTTGGTAAGCCATTTCAACTTTCTCCGTCGGCGAACTGCATAGCTGGGAACCGCTGAGTGGTGGCTACTCGTTATATGAGTAACGCGGGAACATTGCGCAATCTAGTTTCTTACTGCTCACCCGTACCTTTGACTGTGTCCCAAATTGTCTCTTGACATAACTCAGACCAGACCGGAATCTGTGCCGCAGCCCCAGTTCATGGCTGGGCGCTGCCCACGTAAGCTAAGGCCTTCAAGGTTAGGGCGCGAAAAGGAGACGTGATGGCTGGAGATAGTGACATATTGACAATCGCTGAGCTGTCGCGGCATCTGCGGGTCCATCCGACCACTATTTATCGCTTGCTCCGTCAAGGGCGAATTCCGGGCTTCCGGGTCGGAAGTGCGTGGCGTTTCAATAAGAGCGCCATAGAAAAATGGGAGCATTCCCAAGGACCGATCATAGATATCGATACTTCGGCGCGCGCGCATCGCACCCGCGAGCCGAGGTCCGCACGCGGCAGAAAGTAGAGCGCAGACTTGCCGGTCGGCGCAAGAGCGCGCTGCAATTTCAGAAAGCGTGACTCCTCCCCGCGAGTGACCAACTCGTTCGACGCAATCTATGCGCCCACCAGTCGAGGGGCGGCGCTAAAATGAGGAATATGCTGCGGCGCTCAAGGCATGTTTCCTCTCGTCGTCCGTTTGACAAGTCCGCACCTAACCGAATACCTAAGCTTCAAAAGATTCTCACGCGGAGTGACACGCGGCGATGCCGACCAAGTACACCGACGTAAAGGGCCACGCGACCTATTATTACTATCATGGCGCTACCACGCTGCCGGAGGTAGTTCCCGATTTCAGCCGCGGACGTGCGATCGTTCTCGTACATGGCGCCGGCGGCAACGCGCACGTATGGCATCGCCAAATCGCGGCGCTTGGCCAGAAACACAGCCCGATCGCCCTCGATCTCCCGGGCCATGGCCGCTCGGCGGGAGTTGAGGGTCTTGCGACTGTTCAGGATTACGCCGACTTTATCGCCGCATTCATGGACGCGCTCAAACTACGGTCGGCGGTGATTTTCGGTCATTCGATGGGTGGCGCGATTGCAATGGATCTGGCGCTCCGGTATCCGGCGCGGGTGCAGGCTTTGATCCTTGCCGCAACAGCCGCGAAATTCAACGTTTCATCCGACTTGGTAGAGTCGCTGCGTGCGGTCATGATGGGTCGTGCGCCACAGGCATTCACGACTGACAGCTACTCGCCCAAGACTGTAAAGGAAAACTTCGACGTGGTTCGCGAGGGTTGGATGGAGCAAATCCGTACCGACCCGCGGGTGCGTTACACCGACATCGTGGCGTGTACGAAGGTCGATTTGCGCGACGGGATCGTCAAGATAGATAAGCCCACGCTTGTGGTTGCAGGTGCGGACGATCAGGGCACTTCGCCCGCCGACGCCGAGATTATTCGAAGCAAAATTCGCGGTGCGAAGCTGGTGACGATCCCCGACTCGGGCCACGTGGTTTTGCATGAACGCCCCGCCGAGCTACAGGCGGCCGTCGATTCGTTCCTCGCCGAACTGAAGTAGGGGCCTCTCAACGAAGGATTTTGACATGAGCCTTTCCCGAAAAACCGCTGTCGCCGGGGTCTACGAGCATCCGACCCGCTTCGCCCCCGACAAGTCGATGTTTCAAATCATGGCGGAGAGCGTGCGCGGCGCGCTCGACGACGCCGGATTGACGATCAAGGATGTTGACGGCCTTGCGACGACTGGCATGGGAATGGGCGGGATGGGGATAATCAGTTTTGCCGATTATCTGAATCTGACGCCCAACTACGTTGATTCGACCGCGATCGGCGGATCATCCTTTGTCGCGCACACCGCACACGCCGCTGCCGCGATCGCGGCCGGTCTGTGCGAGGTCTGCGTGGTCGTGTATGGATCGACTGCCGCTTCACAGCGCTTTGCAATCGGCACCGGCGGGGCGGGCGGCTCGGGCGACCCGCCCGATCAGTATGACGCGCCGTTCGGCGTGACCACTGTCGGCGCGTACGCGATGATCGCGCAACGGCATATGCATGACTACGGCACCACGCCCGAGCAGCTCGCCGAGATCGCGGTCACGATGCGCCTGCACGCGTCGATGAATCCGGTGGCGAAGTATCGCGATCGTATTACGGTCGAAGATGTGCTCGCCTCGCGTGTAATTTCGTCGCCCTTGCATCTGCTGGATTGCTGCATTATCTCCGACGGCGGCGGCGCGCTCGTGATCACCTCGGCCGAGCGTGCGAAGAATCTCAAGAAGAAGCCAGTCTATATTCTGGGCGTCGGTGAGGCGGTGCGCCACGCGGCGCGGGGCCAGCGCGATTACCTTGATATCGCCGCCGCGCAATCGGGCAAGCTCGCCTTCGAGCGCGCCGGCGTGGCCCACAAAGATATCGACATGGCTATGATCTACGATTCATTCACGATCACTGTGCTGACTACGCTCGAGAACCTGGGTTTCTGCAAACGCGGCGAGGGCGGGGCGTTCGTCAGCGGGGGGCGGCTGCGCTATGACGGCGCGTTCCCGATCAATACCGACGGCGGCGGCCTGTCGTCGAACCATCCGGGGATGCGCGGAATTTTTCTCGTGATCGAGGCGGCTAAACAGTTGCGCGGCGAATGCGGCCCGCGCCAGGTCAAGAATTGCAAAACCGCGCTGGTGCACGGCACCGGCGGAGCGCTCGGCACGCGGCATTCGGGTGCGACGCTTATCTTGTCGAACCAGTAGGGGGCAACTGTCATGCCTGAACCGAAAGAAAAGAAATACGCCAAGCCGCTCCCGCATATCGACGAAGAAAACCGGCCATGGTGGGAAGCGCTCAAGCGCCACGAGCTGTATATCCAGAAGTGCCGCGATTGCGGTGACCTGCGCTACTATCCGCGCGCGTTATGCACCAACTGCCTTTCTTCGCGCACTGAATGGCTTCGCACCAGCGGCCACGGCAAGGTTTATACGTTTACCGCGACCTATCAGAATCAGGCCGCCGGGTTTCGCGAATCGCTGCCCTATATCATGGCCTACGTCGAACTCGACGAAGGTCTCAAAATGCTGACCAATCTGGTGGAATGCCGCCCGGAACAGGTTAAAATAGGGATGCCCGTCGAGGTCGTATACGAGGACGTCACTCCGGAGGTGACCCTCGCGAAATTTCGCCCGGCGAGGTAAGGAACATATCCGCTTGAGCACAACCCTTGACCTTCACTCGCATAGCGATGCGTCCGAGGATAGCCGCGCACCCGTAGAGGCGTACCTGAACTGGATCCGGCTGCGTCGCTCCGAGCGTCCGCTGGACGGTATCGTCCTGACGGAGCATCGCCAATACAATCGCGACGCCGACTATCGCGCGCTCGAGGACAAGTTCGGCGTGATGGTTTTGCGCGCGTCGGAAGTCGAGACCAACTACGGTCACGTGCTGGTTTACGGCGTCAACGACGACATACTGTCGCGCTTCGACTTTGCCAATATCCGGCTCGACGCGCAGACCCTGATCGACGAAGTCGAGCGGATGGGCGGGGTTGCGGTGCCGTGTCATCCGGGCCGCCCGAATATAGGTCTCTACGAGCATTACGCGGCCAAGCCGCCCCTCGAAAACCTGATCGCTGTCGAGGTGCTCAACGGCGGCTCGCGCAAGGGAGAAGATGAGCGCAGCGCGGAACTTGTCGCTCGCTTTGGTTATCACGCGGTCGGCGGATCGGACAGTCATTTGGTCAGCCTGATTGGTCTCTGTGCGACCCGCTTCGCGGCCGAGATCCGCTCAATCGATGACCTCGTGCGAGAGCTCAAGACTGGCATTTACGAACCGGTGGACTTTCGTCCCCGGCGCAAAGCCGTCGCGCATGCGGTGGCCGAGGAGACGAGATAATTGCGATGGCTGTTGAATACGACCCGGCGCTGATTAACAAGGTCTTTGAAGTTACCGATCCGGTAAGTGTTACGCGCGAGAAGATCGACAAATTCTGCGCTGCGATCGGCGAGAGCAATCCGCTCTACACCGACGACGAAGCGGCAAAAGATGGCCCCTACGGTGGAATCGTCGCGCCGCCGTCGTTCGCCGTAATGTTCCGAAACGGCCGCCACTTTTTTGAAAACGTCCCGCGATTTGGCCGCCGCGGCTTCGATGCTGGCAAAGACGTCGAGTTCGTCGCGCCAATCCGCCCAGGCGATGCCATTACCCTGAGCTCTCACGTCAAGGAAATTTACGAAAAGACCGGACGCACAGGCACCATGGTGTTCGTTGTGATCCGCTCGACCCTGAAAAACCAGAACAACGAAGTCGTTGCGCATATCGATCATCGCTTCATGAACCGTCCGTAAGCATCGGTGAGCATCCGGATTCAAAGATGAAACGTTTTGCGGATATCAATATCGGCGATACGCTCGGGCCTTCCGAGCAATTCGTGAGCAAGGATAATTGCCGCGCGTTTGCGCGCGCTGGCGGAATAGAGGCGCCGCGCTTTACCGATGACGAGGGTGCCCGCAAAGAAGGCCTGCCCGGTATGATTCTCCCCGGTAATATGAGCCTCGGCCTGCTCTCGAAGTTGGTCACCGACTGGATCGGCGCCGAAGGCGGCGCGCGCCTTATCCGGATGAGCACGACCTACCGCGTGCCCGTCCAGCCCGACCATAAACTCACCCTGCATGGCTTCGTCACGCACTCGACGCCGGCCGAACGCACTGCGGAAATCGACGTGTGGATCGAAAACGAAGATGCCGAGCGCCTGGTCACCGGCACTGCCACGGTTCAGTTCGATTCGTAGCGAAGAAGAAACCGCAGATTTCACAGATTGCACAGATTAGTAATTCACAGACGAATATGCGTATGAGCACGCTGCGCCGTCGTACGCGCAGCGTTCTGAAATCTCTGAATCCGTGAAATCTGTGGATTGTATTTCTTAAGTGGCGCGCAGTTCGCTCGAGATATCGCGCCGCGTGGCGGAGAGCACCGGGACTGCCGCGCTCGCGAGGCCGATCGCCGCCGCGATCGCGAAGCTCTCGGCCACCACGATCGGCAACAGCCGCAGAATTTGCACGAACGGTCCCAGCGTCGAGCCGGCGTATGGCAAAAGCCGCAGCGCAATGAATGCGAGGATGCATCCGAGCGCGCCACCCGCGACTCCAATCAATGTTCCCTCAGCGATCATCAGCGCGACCACCATTCGCCGCGTAAAACCGAGCGAGCGCATCACTGCCATCTCTTTACGCCGCTCGCGTACCGCCATCGCGGCTGTATTCGCCGCCACCAGGCCGATCACGATAACCACGACCAGCGCCAGTATCTTCGCGCCAGCGAACATCAGCCGGTAGGTCCGGATCTGGTCCAATCCGATCGTCATTTCGGACTCGGTGGTGGTCTGGAAAGCGGAATTCGCAAACTGGCTGTCGATCTCGTCGATCACGGCCGGTGTCGAGTCCGACCGATCGAGCTTGATCCAATAAAGGATCACCCGGCCGTGAATCGCCGACGCCTCATCGACCAGATCGCGCCGCATTACGATCGCGCCACGCGGACCTTTTTTCCCGAACACGCCGATTATTTTGAGTTCAAGCGCGGACGGGCTGCCGTTAAGAGTGATCGTATCGCCGGTTCTCCATCCGAACCGCTTCATCAGTTCGGGCGCGACGATACATCCAGAGCGGCCGCGCTCGAGTTCGTCCACCTCGTCCTTCGTGATTCCCCAATCTGGCCACAACTCGCGGATCACCTCCGGCTCGACGCCGATTCCCACGACCGTGTCCGCGGGTTTGCGATAGCTGCCAATCCAGACCAAGTATCCGGTCACTGCGTCGACGTGCGGCATTGCGCGGATCGCGGTTTCGTAGGCACCGGGCAATGAGTACGAGAAGCCGGCCTTGTTGTGGGTAATGACGCGCAGATCGCTTGCGGTATCGCGCAAGATCCGGTTGACGATGGTCGGCAGGCTTATAAGGGCGGCGAAGATGAAGATCGAAACGCCGATCGAAAGTATGGTCAACAGGGTGCGCCGCCGATTTCGCAACAGATTACGAAAGATCAGCGGCAGATATTTCATCGGGAGCCTGCGCCGCGCGTTTATTCTGCGGGCGCTGCAAGGCCTTAGAGCAGTGCACCACGAAACGGTTCGTCGCGCGGTGGGGGGTACTGCAGGAGGTTGATCGCCCACTTGCGCGCCTGGCGCAGCGCCTCCTCGGCGCGGCGAAACGTCCGCTCGCGGTACATCACGCTCCACACGTACGCATCGACCGACGGCTCGTCTCCCAGCGTGATGTCGAGCATCCAGTCCTCGAGACCCGGGCCGCAAATCAGCAGGCGCACCAGGCGGCCGTGGTCGAGGACTATTCCGCGCGCCTCGCGCGGCAGACGAAATTCGTCTTTCACGCGTTTGACGAGGTGCGGTGGGTAGTGTTCCTCGGTCATCGCGATATAAACCCAATCACCCGGCGGCGGATTTGCTTGCCGCGCGATGCGCAAATTATTGTCGGTCAGGTCGTCCTTGGCGCGATCCTGATCGTAGTCGCGCGCGACCTGGTAAAAGGCCATCGCGACCGGCAGTTCCGGCATCTCGACTTCGGGCTTGGCCTGCTTGGGCTTCTTGAAGGTCGTCTCGACCCACCAGCGATTCTCGACATTTGGCTTGTGCGCCATAGCAGGAATCATCCTAGCCTAATTTTGGATATCGTGCTTGAGGAGGAGGTCCTGTTCCCGCGGCGAATCCGCGATGCGCGCGAAGCG
>JAJZAG010000405.1 GCA_021799555.1 Deltaproteobacteria bacterium
TTTCAGGGACTGTCACAGCAGTTCCAGCAGCTTTATCCGGGCTACAACAGCGCGACCACAACAGGTGTGCAGAGTCCTGAGGCAACGACGGAGACCACGCTCAACACGCTAAACGGCGCACTCGCCTCCGCGCAGGCCCAAGCCCAAGACTTTCAGGCCGAGCAGGCAAGTCTCCAGAGTCTTGAACTCCGCAACCAGACGGCGGTAGGCAGGCTGCAGGCGATCCAAGTCGGCAACGAGATCGCGCTCGCGCAGGTGCAGCAAGTGCAGATGCTCCGCCAACTCGTTATGGCGATGATCAATTCACAAAACGTGGCATCGGCGGACCAGGTCAATAGTCAAGTGCAGAGTGGGCTTGACGCGCAGGCGATCCTTTCAGCACCCGTCAGCAGTGACATACTCATAACCGATGAACCAACACCAACCCAGCCATAGAACGGAGCGGGATATGCCAAACGACTCTCGAAGACGTACTACCACACTGACAGCGACGTTTGTGATCCTTGGGCTGCTCGTTCTTCTCTTCGGAATTTGGTGGCTCTATGAGCAGAGGGCCGCGTTAACTACTGGTGGCATCCTCAATCAGCCGATGCCAACAGGTGTTCCCGACATTTTGCGAAAGAATGAACAACCGCCAACTCAACCATGACCGGAGGAAAAGAACATGGGCGGATTCAACAGTGTCGTCAACCAGTTCACATCGGCAGGCACTCATTACGCCGCAGCAATTCAGCCATATGCCCTCAGGCTATTCATCGCTCTGTTCTTGGTCGACATCCTTGTAACCTGGATTCAGTTCCTCGCCGAGGGCCAGCTCGAAGCTTCCTTTTTCCTCGGCCGTTTAATCAAGCACATTTTCACGGGCGGCCTCATCTATTTGATGATCGTGAACGCCTTCACCTGGATGTTTGCCGTAATCCAGAGCTTTTCGCGCATCGGGGCCGCCGCGACCGGACTTCCAGCCCTCAGTCCGCAGTCTGTACTTACGCTGGGCGGAGGCATGGCCGAGACGATTTTCAATACGCCAGCGAACGCAAGCCTGATGAATAACCTCGAGGTCGCGATCGTTCAGAGCGTCGCCGCGTTCGTCGTTCTCTTGTCGTTCGTAATCGCGGCAGCGATGCTCACTCTGACCCTGATCGAAGCGTATCTAATTGTTGGGGGAGGCGTGATTCTTCTCGGCTTTGGGGCCAACCGCTTTACGGCGCCTGCTGCAGAAGGTTACTTCGGCTGGGTGATTCGCATCGGAGTCCGTCTGCTCTTTCTGTACTTGGTCTTAGGTGTCGGTGTTCAAATCGCTACTCAATGGAGCGCGACGCTTACGGCTTCCTGTGAACCGGTGTCCGCAACGCTGCCTTGGTGGACCACTTACGGAGTGCCTCCGGGCTCGATTATCACCACGGTCTGTTCGAACGCCATTCCCAGCCGACTGATCCTCGACCTCCTAGCCTTATCCGTTCTCTTTCTGATTGTGACTATCGCCGTGCCTTACTCTGCCGCGAGCATCGCAGGCGGGACTATCGGTCTCGCGCTCAACCATGCCTTTGAGGCCGCATTCATCGCGCAATCCGTCATTCGACCAATCACGAGCGCCCTTCAGTCCGGATTTAACAGGGTCACGCAAATCGGAAGCGGCACCGGCAACAAAGCAACCGAAGGTGCCGGTTGGCTCAGTGCGATGAGCTTTGGGCAGCAAACCCAGAAACTCGGCAATCTCGGCCCCGACGGCGGACAGCGCGTCCCCGCGCCAAAAGACGTTCGGGCGACCTCGGTCATACCGGCACGCGCTCCGAACACCACGCCGATTAATCCGGCTACGGCGCGCATTGGAAACGGCACCAGCGCAACGACGGGGGGCAGGCCAACCAACAAGATTTGACCGGAATTTATCCGCACAACCGGCGCGCGGATGCATCAACGATGAGCGCTTCGATTACGCGTATCGCGGTCGCAAATCAGCTTGCAGCGATGAGGTGCGATCACTTCGACATCGGTGCGCTGCTGCCAAATGCGCGAATGTTACTGCGCGAAGGCTGGAGCGCTGGCCAAATCGACGCAGCGCTAAGTTGGCTCAGGCGGGAAAACGGGCGCGGCGCGGATATCTTCGTCCGGCCGCATGGGATCCATGCTTCGAGTCTGGTCGATGATCTCACCGCTGACGCAGTTACCACGATGAAGGAAAGCGGATTTCAACCGGCCCTGATCGTCGAAACCTCACCGGCGAACTTTCACGCGTGGCTCAATCACGGCCGCATTCTTGACCGCTCACTGGGCACGCAGGCGGCGAAGGAACTCGCGCGGCGATTTTGCGGTGATCCGTCCAGCGCGGACTGGCGCCACTTCGGGCGGCTGGCAGGATTCACGAACCAGAAGCCGCGCAGACGATTGGAGAATGGGTTGCCGCCGTTCGCGCGGCTGCGCGAATGGAACGGACGCGTATACGACGCGGCTGAAGAATTCCTGACGGAGATCGCGGCACACGCGGCGACCTTGCGCGCTCAATGCGAAGCCCGACAGGCGTCACAATCTTTAATCCCCGTCGGTTCGATACGGCGGCTGGCGGAGTTTCACGAGGATTCTCAGTATTGCGGCGATCTCCATCGCGCCGACCTCGCGTGGGCGCTGTATGCGGCAAGTCATGGACTCTCAGAAGAAGAAATCCAAGCGGAGATACTCCATGCTCGTGATCTATCAAAGAAGGGTGGACTCAAACGGCAGACGGACTATGCGGAACGCAGTGCCAGCAAGGCGATCGCGGCGGTCCGTCCGAGTCATCCATAGCGCGGCTCCGCTATGGACGAGCGCGGCGAACGAACGCTGCACGGCGTAGGAGCGCCTCTGCCGCTCCCGCTTCGCCGCGCTCGATACGCCGTGCCGTCGCTCCACTGCAAGCGCGCCAGCCCCGCGCACCGCTTCGATGTG
>JAJZAG010000406.1 GCA_021799555.1 Deltaproteobacteria bacterium
CGCCTTTTTCATCCCGTCACGATCCACAACTTTCGGTAATAACTCGAGGGTTCTCGCTTTCGAACCGTGTCCTCCTGAATCGCGGTTCCTCCTCCGGCACGTGCTGATGAATCATATTGAAAATGTAACGGTCGTAGCGGCCGCCGTGAGTGATCACGCCGGGCTGTCGTCATTCACCACCGGACGCGGCCCTACCATGAACTCGATTGCTGCAGCCGGTGATGGGGCGCTTATGGTCAGCCCTATCACGCTTGATTCCGCAGGACTTCCGCCCCCGGCGCTAATCAAGATGGACATCGAAGGTGCGGAATCGGCCGCGCTATCGGGCGCGCGCGAGACACTGCGGCGTGATCGCCCGGTAGTGTTCGTAGCCCTGCATTCTCCGGAACAGCGCCGCTTATGCGCGGAAATTCTGCGTTCCGCCGGATACAGCCTCCGCGATCTTGAACACCATCCGATTTCTGGAACGCCAGAGACCGACGAGATTTACGCCGTTCCGGCACCCGCTTCGCGATGACTTCGCGCTACCGAGTTGCATGCCTGGTCAGCCATCCGATCCAGTACCAAGCGCCGATGTTTCGTTATTTGACGGCGCTGCCTGGTATCGATCTGACAGTTTTGTTCCTGAGCGATCTCTCGATTCGCGAATATCACGACCCCGGATTCGGCGTATCATTCAAATGGGACGTTCCGCTGCTCGAAGGATATCGAGGCGAATTTCTTCCCGCGCTCGGCGCGCGCGATTCGCTTTCGTTCTGGCGTCCCTTTACCTACGCGATTCGCCGCCGGCTCGCGGCCGGATGCTTCGACGCGCTATGGATCCACGGCTATGCACATCAGGCGATGCTGCGCGCGATCGCGGCGGCCCGCTCGCTCGGAATCAAGGTGCTGATGCGCGGCGAGTCCCATCTCGGCAGCGAGAGCCGCTCTCCCCTTACTCGTGTGATCAAGCGCCGGCTTCTCCCGCGACTGTTCGAACGGATCGATGCCTTCCTGACGATCGGAGCGCGCAACCGCGAATATTATCTCGCTTATGGAGTTCCAGCAGCTAAAATGTTCGCGATGCCGTATGCAGTGGACACTGAGTTCTTTCGCGCTGGTGCCGAGGCCGCGCGCCCGGGCCGCGAGCACCTCCGCAGCGAGCTGAACCTTGCGCCGGGGCGGCCGATCGTCCTGTTCGCATCGAAGCTTCAGCAGCGCAAGCGCGCCCGCGACCTGATCGAGGCCTGCGCCGCCATCGAGTCTCTCCCGCGTCCGTACCTGCTGATGGTCGGCGACGGTGAGGAGCGCTCTGCTCTGCAAGCCCGCACGCGCGCGCTTGGACTCGACGAGACGGTCCGCTTTTTGGGTTTCCGCAACCAGACCGAGCTACCGCGCCTGTACGACCTGTGCGATGTCTTTGTCCTTCCCTCCGACGCGGAACCGTGGGGACTGGTCCTCAATGAAGTCATGAACGCCGGCAAGCCCGTTATCGCCAGCGATGCGGTCGGAGCGGCGCCCGACCTGGTGATCGAGGGCGTCAATGGGTTCGTTTATCCGGTGGGCGATATCGGCGCGCTCGCGCGAGCTCTCGAGCGCGTCACGCGCAGCCCCGAGCACGCCGCCGCGATGGGCGCAAAGAGCCTCGAGATTGTCGCACGCTATAGCTTCGAAGCCGGCGGCGCAGGACTTCTCGCGGCGCTCGCCGCCGTCACCGGGCGCGCGGCGCAGAGGTGAAATGGATCGGAAGCTGCCCAGCCTAAGTCGCAACGTCGCGTGGAGCTACGTGAACTGGATCACGGGGTTTGCAGCCCCGCTCATCCTGATTCCTCTTTACGTGCGCCTGCTCGGCCATCAGCTTTACGGTGAATGGCTCGTGATCATGAGCATCGCCTCGTATCTCGGTCTTGCGAGTCTGGGCTCTTGGCAGGCGGTCGGCAACCGGATCGCCGAGGCAGTCGCTGGCGGCCGGCGCGACGAGGTGGGCCGCCTGATGTCCACCGGCTTCATCGCATACAGCGCCATAATTGCGGCGATTCTCCTCGTGGTGTTTACGGCCGCGCCAATGATGGCCCGCCGAATAATGCCTGCCGCCGGCGGCCATGTGCTTGCGGCTTTCTATGTCTTCGTCGCACTCTCCGCGCTCGCGTTTCCGATGCGCGCCTACTCGATCATGTTGCGCGCCTTCGAGCGCGTCGATCTCGAGCAGCGTATCAATGCCGTTTCGAGCATCTTCCGAATCGCCGCGATGGCCACCGCGCTGCTAGCCGGCCTCAAGCTGATCGCGGTGGCGATAATTCAGGGCGGCGCGATGGTTGCCGCGAGCGGCACCGCTTACGCGGCCGCGGTCCGGCTCGATCCGGACGCGCGTCCGCGCGTGTCGCGATGGTCGGCGCCGCTGCTGGCCAGCCTCGTCAAGCCGAGCATCGGGTTCTTCGGCCTGACCGTGGCCTCGACGCTCGCCTTCGGCATCGACAACTTAGTAATCGGATACGCGATGAGCGCACGCGCGGTCACCCAGTATGCGGTTCCGTTCCGGCTGATAATGATTGTGTCGGGTGCGTTCGCCACGGGAATTGCCGCGCTGTGGCCTACCATAACGAAGTTTCACGCGACCGGCCAGACGGGCGAGCTTCGCCGGGGCTTCATCCTGCTGATGCGCGTAGCGATGATTTTCGGCGCTGTCGCGGGTCTCGCGCTATGGTTCCTCGGGCCGGGCTTTATCCGCATCTGGGCGGGCGCGGGCGTATTTCCCGGTCGGGCGACCTTCGGCCTGCAAATCGCGCTGATGTTCATTCAGATGTTGCTGACTCCCGCGGACGCGGTCCTGATGGCGACCAGCCGCCATTACGGATACGCCGCGCTCGCGATGGCCGAGGGCGTCCTCAACCTGGCGTTTTCGTTATGGTGGGTGCGCTACTGGGGATTGGCAGGCGTGA
>JAJZAG010000407.1 GCA_021799555.1 Deltaproteobacteria bacterium
CGTTCCGCATTGCAACGCGCGCCCGTCGCCCATCAGCCCCTCGATCGCGTAGGTTTCTTCCGCGCCGGGAAAGCGCTCGGCAGCGCTCTTGCGCCCGACGACGAGGGGAATTGCAAGGCACTCTTCGACGAACGCGCGATAGACTTCGAGCATCGTCAGCGTCTCGTGCTCGGCCTCTTCGCGCGTGGCGTGCGCCGTGTGACCCTCTTGCCAGAGAAATTCGGCGGTGCGCAGAAAGATTCGCGTGCGCATTTCCCAGCGCAGCACATTGCACCACTGATTCACCATCATTGGCAGATCGCGATGCGAATGAATCCAATTCGCGAACATGTGATTGATGATCGTTTCGGAGGTTGGACGCACCACCAGCGGCTCTTCGAGTTCCTTGCCGCCGCCATGGGTGACGACGGCGACCTCGGGCGCGAAACCCTCGACGTGTTTGGCTTCCTTTTGCAGAAAGCTCATCGGGATCAGGACCGGGAAGTAAGCGTTGCGGGCGCCGGTCTTTTTAATCCGCCGATCAAGCTCGCTCTGAATCGCCTCCCAGATCGCAAATCCGTCCGGGCGGAAGACTATGCATCCGCGCACCGGCGAATAATCCGCCAGCTCGGCGCGCAGCACGATATCGTTGTACCACTGCGCGAAATCCTGGCTGCGGGGTGTTACTTTGCGCTCGTCCTGCTTTGCGGCCATCGCCAGACCATCCTTCGCGTATCGTCAAAGAGACCAGTCTCCGGCTATTATCTGGATGGATCAATGCGCCGGGCCGTACGCCCGGAGGAGAATCCGCATGCGCACGGCCATCGCCTCTTCGATTCTTGCCATCATCCTCGCCTTCCCGATCTGCGCCTTGGGAGCCCCAATGGAACCGGCGACCGCAAGCGGACAGGCGGCGCGGACAATCGTCGTGTCAGGCAGCGGCGAGGTTAGCGCGGCACCCGACTACGCGATTTTGGACTTCGCGATCGAAACCCACGCGAAGACCGCGTCCGAAGCCGCTCGCCGCAACGCCGAACTGGCGACCAAGGTCGTGCAGGCGCTCAAGTCCCGTCTCGGCGGAAAGGGGCAAATCTCGACGGGAGGATATTCGCTCAGCCCCGACTACCGGCAGCATCCCGGGGATTCGACCGCGACGATCGTCGGCTACAATGCACAGAACTCGATTCGCGTCGAGACTCACGCGCTCGATCTCGCCGGTCCGCTGATTGATTCCGCAATCGCCGCCGGCGCAAATCGCGTCAACTATCTTAACTTCACCCTGAAAGACAACACCCGCGCTCGCTCGCAAGCTATCGCCAACGCCGCGCACGACGCGCAGGCCCAGGCACAAGCGCTCGCCTCCGCGCTGGGCGTGAAACTCGGGCGGGTGCTCAAAGCCACGACCGAGGCCGAGATTCGCCCGATGCCGATGATGCGGGCGATGGCGGCCAACGTAGTCTCAACGCCGATCGAATCGGGGCAGGTCACGGTTCCGGCTAGCGTGAGCCTCACCTATGCGATTGAATGACGCTCGCGTCCCCGCGAAACTGGGTACCGCAATCGCATCATGCTTAGACCGGGAGACAACGCTCCGCCGTTCGATCTACCCGCCGCCACTGGCGAGCGTATCGGCCGTGTCGCACTGCGCGCGCTCGCCGAGGAGCTTATCGTCCTATTCTTTTATCCGCGCGACTTTTCGTTCATTTGCCCGACTGAAGTGACCGGCTTCAACAAGGACCTCGCGCTCTTTCGCGCCGAGCAGACCGCGGTGATCGGCGCCAGCGTCGATGACGCCGAGAGCCATCGGCGATGGTCGCGCGAGCTCGGCGGGATTGAGATTCCGCTGCTTGCCGATATCGGCGGCAGAACGGCAAGCGCGTACGGGGTCTTCGATGAACGGGAACGGGTCGCGATGCGTGCGACGTTTATCATCGACCGCGAACGCAAGATCGTGTTTTCGGAAGCCTGTCCAATCAATGTCGGTCGCAGCGTGAGCGAAACTCTGCGCATTATCCGCGCGGTGCGCACCGGCCGCCTATGCCCTGCGGACTGGACTCCGGGCGTCGCCTTCGGTCCAGCCGACCGCAAATTTTGATCGCCCTTGGCCCTCTCAGATCCAGCGGAAGAACGCCGCCTCTTCGAGCGGCTCTCGAGCGTGCGCGAGGTCGTTTTCGGCGTGCAGGACGGCATTTTGACTACCGCCGGTGTGCTGGCGGGCCTAAGCGGCGCCGTTTCCAACCCTCGCCAGGTCGTCCTTGCCGCGCTCGCCTCGACGGCGGCCGGCGCACTCTCGATGGGCGCGGGAGCTTATCTCGGCACGCGCGCAGAGCGTGAAGTGATGGCCAGCGAAGTCGCGCGCACCCGCCGCGACGCCGAACATCATCCGTACGCCGTGCAGGAGGCGCTGCTCGGCGAACTCGAAAAGCAAGGCTTAACGCGCGAGGCCGGTTACCGCGTCGTGCAGCTCCTCAGCACTTCCCCTGATCTGCTGCTTGAAACCGCGGAAGAAAAAGTTTACGGGCTTGCAGGGAGGATGCGCGCGAACGCAGCGCTCGATGGCGTGGTAATGGGAGTCGCATTCGTCGCGGGAGCGTTGGTTCCGCTGCTCCCCTACCTGCTGATTCCGGGAGCGCGTGGAGGGCTTGGCTCCGCGCTGGGCGCAACCGCGCTTGCGCTGTTTGGGGTTGGCTATTTTGAAGGATGGCTCGCGCGGCGCGCGCAGCGATGGCGCTCGGGGGTGCGTTTCCTTTCAATCGCGCTCGGCGCCGCCGCGGCCGGCTACGTTATCGGATTGTTGATTTCGCCGCTCGGAGCAACCGCCGGATGAGTGCGGCGCCGCATCGGATCGCCTACACGTCGATCGCCGCCATGCTGGCGCATCGCCGCGCGCTTGAAGCGTCGCGCGATCTCAAGACTGACGAGCGCGCT
>JAJZAG010000408.1 GCA_021799555.1 Deltaproteobacteria bacterium
GTAAGTATCCTGCGCGAGAAGACCCGATCGTTGAATAATTCACTTAGTCAATAAGTTGATTCTGACGCGCCCGCGGCGCGGACCCGCACGGAGCGGCCCTTGCCGAACACGGCGATAGGCACGCTGAGTTTGCGTGGATCGTTGCTCGTCAGGGTCAGCGTTTGGGATTGCGGACCTGCTGCGGTGGGAGTGAACTGGATCGTTATCGTGGCGCGTTGGTGAGCGGCTAGAGTCAGCGTCTGGCCGGCTTGCGGCGACGCGAACGGGGCGGTCAAAGTGTTGCCGACGGTGACGAGCACGGTGCCGTGATCGGCGTTGCGAAGCGTAATTTTCCGGGTCGGCGCTTTTCCGATCCTGACCAGGCCGAATCGTGCTTTGCGCGCGCTGAGCGCGAGTTTGCCCGGTGTGGGAGTCGGCGTTGCTGTTGGAGTGGGTGCGGCGGAAGCATTAACGGCGGCGATCTGCGTGCCCCAGTTCGGTGAAGAACCGAAAACCGAATTCTCGGCCGCGACCCACGCGACCGACTGATCGCTCGGGTCAATTCCGGCGCCCGAATAATCGCCCCATCGCGTGCCGTCGTATAGCTCGGCTCCCGGCGCGATCTCCGCGGGTGTTTGCAGCGAGTTCCGCGGATCGGTCGTAAGCTGCGATGAGACATAAGCGGACGGATGGGTTTCCGAGGATGAGCCGGAGAAGGCGCTGATCATGTTGTCCGACTGGTCGATTGCGATCGACGGGTAGTAATAGTAGAAACTTGCGGTTCCAAAATCGAAATCCTGCTGAACCGTCATCGGACTCGAACCAGTAAGAATCTCGATGTAGCGCAGGCAGGAACGAGCGGTCGTGTCGCCGGGCGGAGTGCATGAACTGTCGGCGGAAACCCATAGCGCGCTGTCGCGCCATTCGGCGTCTTGCAGGCGGTTGTCGCCGGAATCAATCAGGTACGACGGCGTGTGACCGGGTTCACTGCCGAGTTGAAGCGCCTGAGGTGGCGAGTCGAGGGTATGGATTGAAAGCGAGGTTTTGCTGATCGACGTGCCGGGAGTATCAGTGCCGGACGGAGTTCCCGTTACCTGGAAAACCACAACCGAGCCGGCGCTTGGGTACTGGACCGACGCCATGTACAGCGTGTCAGGCAAGGCGGCGCCGGTTGCGGCGATTTCGTGGGCGGGCAAGATAGTAAACGTGTTGCTATCGAGCGCGGGTGCGTAAAAGTCGGCGCGCGGCGAGGCGGCGGCGTTCACGAGATCGGATTTATCGATCACGAGGACTTCGTTGCCCAGGAAGGTGTCGGCGTTGCAATCCGGGTTGCACGAAAATGCGTTGCCGGCGATCGCGACCTTGTCGTTACTGATGCCAAGACCAGGTTGGTCGCCAAGGCTTCCCGGGGTTTCGTATTGGTAAATGAAATAGTTGCCGGTCGGGTCGCTGGTGTCTGACACCGCCAGATTGAAATAGCCGTTGTGACTGTTGCCCGTGCCCGAATTGTCGAGCGACAGCATCGAGATAAACCAGCGCCCGCTCTGCGTGTCGTAGCGAATACGCGGGTCGGTCGAAAAATTCCCGCCGATTCCGTAGAGGTCGTTGAGCGATTTGGCCATCAGCAGGCCACCCGACTTGTCGAACACGTTCATCGCGATATTGACGACCTCGACCACGTCGCTCGGTCCACCGGCGACCTGAGTGTCGGGCGGCTCGCAATTGCAATCGGAATTGATCTCGTCGATTCCGGCGAAGGTCGTCGACACGGCGCCGGCGGCCTGTTGGATCGTTGCGAGCGGCGCAAGACCAAGGTCCGGTGCGGCGCCTATCCCGGCAAGAGCCTGCAGGGATTGGGTGAAGTTCGGCACGCGGCGGGGGATCGACCGGAAGTGGCGGAGCGAGGATCGCTCCCGGGACGGCAAATCAGAAAATCGGGCTTCGCCTCTGCGATGAATCGCAGCGCGACGCCCGGTGATCGCGACTATTGGAATCGGAGTCGCCCCGGGCGAGGGTTCCGCGGCGAACACGGTCCGTCGGCCGGACGAATTGGCCGCACCGACGATCAGTGCCGCAACGGTTGCCGTACAGACGGCGGTCAGCAAGGCAGGCGTGTTCACGTGGAGTTCGAGCCTCGGTGATCCTGGATCGTTGGAATATCCGGCCGATCCGCGCTGCGCGCGGCACCAGTATTACTTGAAATACGGTCCGCCGGTGGTTTCGTTTCCGGAATCGAGAAACCGCAGCCAGGTTTTGATTGTGAGCGCACGCCGCTTCTCGAGCGCGTCGCGGCATCGCTCCCACATCGGGCCTTCGCCGCCGAGCGCGACGGGGTTGCGCGTTGCCTGCCAATGCTCGCGGCTCGCATAGCGGGTCAAAAGGATGACGGTATCGAAGTCCGGCGACGGGGCTTCGGATTCGTCTTCGGTGACGAGCCACATGCCGATAATCCGCGCGCCGATTCTCTCGAAGTAGGGCCATACGCCGCGCGAGCTCAGGCGGTGAAATTCGGCGAAGGCGCCCTTGTTGATTCGAAAAGTCCGCTGCGTCGTGATCATTGTCGGGTTCCCGGGTTCGATACGGCCAAGGTGGTTTGCTTCGTGGCCGGTAAAAAGTGTACGTGAACGCGCGAGCAAGATACAATCCGCCGTCCGCCAGGACCGGGCGCCAGGAGCTTTAATAATGATTCTGAAAGTTGCGCGGCTCGGATTTCCCTCGCTCAGGACTACGGCGCAGCCGGTGCCGGCCGAGAGAATCGAAACGCCGGAATTCCAGCGCCTGATCGAGGATATGATCGAAACCATGTACGAATATAAAGGAGTGGGGCTCGCTGCGCCGCAAGTGCATCTGCCGATCCAACTCGCCGTCCTCGAAGTGCAGAACCATCCCCGCTATCCCGACATGCCGCCGGTGCCGCT
>JAJZAG010000059.1 GCA_021799555.1 Deltaproteobacteria bacterium
TGGAGACGAGCCGCCTCCCCCGTTCTCGTTCCGCACCGAACGAATCAAGCGGTCGCAGATTCCCTGCTATCTGACTTACACCAATGCGCGAACCCACGAGATTATTCGCGCCGGTATCGACCGCTCGCCTATGTACTCCGGCGTGATCCAGAGCCGCGGCCCACGCTACTGCCCGTCCGTTGAGGACAAGGTGATGCGCTTTCGCGACAAGGAGCGCCATCAGATTTTTCTTGAACCCGAGGGCCGCGATACCGTTGAAGTCTATCCGAATGGGCTGTCGACCAGCCTGCCACTCGACGTGCAAGTAGCGATGGTCCATTCGATTCGCGGTCTCGAAGAGGCCGAGATAATGCGACCGGGTTATGCAATCGAGTACGACTTCTCTGATCCTACTCAATTGAAGCTTAGTTTGGAAACTAAGCTTTTAGATGGGCTATATTTTGCAGGCCAGCTAAACGGCACCACTGGCTATGAAGAAGCTGCTGCTCAAGGGTTGATCGCCGGAATCAATGCCGCTCTCGCCGTTCGTGGCGAACCGCCGATCGCCCTGCGCCGCGACCAAGCTTATATAGGCGTGATGATCGACGACCTGGTGACTCGCGGAATCGGCGGCGAACCGTACCGAATGTTCACATCGCGCGCTGAATATCGGCTCATGCTGCGTGAGGACAATGCGGATCGGCGCCTTTCGGCGATCGGCGCGCGGTTGGGTCTGCTCGATTCTCACGCGAACGAACGAGTCGAAGCCAAGGCAGATCGCGTCGCGAATGAGATCGCGAGGCTGTCATCCTCAGTTGTTGCCGCAAATGCTCGCGTCAATGCGATCTTGGCTGCCGCCGAGTCGGCGCCGATCGCCAACCCTACCCGCGCGATCGAACTGATGCGTCGTCCGGAGATATCATATGGCGCGCTTATCGAGATGCTCGATGTGCCCAGCACTCTCACCGTCGATGAAGCTGCGGAACTCGAAATCGACGTAAAATACGACGGCTACGTAAAGCGCCAGTCTGAGGCGATTGAGCGCTTTAGGCGCCTCGATGACGCCCCAATTCCGGACTGGATCGATTTTGGTGCGATCGCCGCCCTCTCGACCGAGGTTCGCGAGCGCCTTTCAGCAACCCGCCCGCAGTCTCTCGGGCAGGCGGCACGGATGCCGGGAATCACACCGGCGGCGGTCTCGATAATTGCCGTGCATATTAAAGCTGGCCGCGATCGCTCCCTTCGCGGGACTTGATCTAAGCGAGATGTTTCACGTGAAACGGCAAGGCATCGCAATCGGTAGCAAGTGCGACGATATTGGTGAAATCGTCGCGAACGAACTCGAAGAATCATTTCCATATCTTGGACTGCCCGATTCAACCAAACGCGCTCTGCCCAAAATTCGGAAATTTGCGACGCTGCTTGCGCTTTGGGGACAGACCACAAATCTGACTGCCCACCCAACCGACCCCAACGAAATTATCTTTCACGTGATGGATTCACTTGCGCCTGTGGCTCTCGCCATCAGAGAACCCGCGTCGACACTTGGGCGTTCACTCAGAAAAGGCCGACGTCTACTCGACTTCGGCAGCGGTGCGGGTTTCCCAGGCCTGATTATCGCCACAGCGGTCGGAATCGAGACTGTCTTGCTCGAATCGCGACGCAAACGCGCAAGCTTCCTTGCAGTGGCAGCTTCGACGCTGGGCCTGAAGTACGTCTCGGTGACTCAATCATTCAAGGAGCCTAATAGCGACAGCGACCGGTTCGACATCGTTACCGCCCGCGCCGTGGGGAAGCATCGCGAATTCTTTCATCTGGCTGCCCAAGCTCTGAAGCCGGGTGGAATCGCGATGCTCTTCCTCAACATCGGACAAGCCGTCGAGGCGGACGCCGGGCGCGCAGGCTTGGTCGAACTGCCCGCCGCCGTGTACGATATCTCCCGCGGCGACGAGAAGATCCGCCGTGTTCTTGGCATCTGGCTCAAGGAGTCGTGATATGCGAGATTGTTTTGCTCTGGCCATATCACGGGATTTGTGGATTAACGATAATCGGACGCTTTGCATTTCATGGTCGCCGAGCGTTTAATGTAAATTGATCGTGTCGCGGCGTTTCACATGAAACCGCGCGCGACGACGATGCGCGCTGCTCGAGCGCGCGAGGCGGGGCTGGATGTGGGGCGTGTAATCGCGATTGCCAATCAAAAGGGCGGAGTTGGAAAGACCACCACCGCCATTAACTTGGCCGTGGCGCTCGCCCAGAGCGGTCGCCGCGTGCTGCTGGTCGATCTCGATCCGCAGGGCAACGCCACTTCTGGTCTAACAGTCGTTAGGGAGGGCGAAACGCCCGCGTCGGCGCGCAAAACGATTTACGATGCGCTTGTCGTCGGCGATGCCCTGGGCGACGTCGTCTCCGAGATGCGCCCTAATCTGTTTCTGGCCCCGGCGGGTGGCGATCTGGTTGGCGCCGAGATCGAGCTTGCAATGATGGAAGGGCGGGAACGGCGTTTGCGTGCTTTGCTCGAAGCGGTCGCTTTGGAATATAACTATGTTCTAATCGATTCGCCGCCTTCTCTCGGCATCCTCACTCTCAACGCCCTCGTCGCCGCCGATTCCGTACTGGTACCGATGCAATGTGAGTACTACGCGCTTGAGGGGCTTAGCTCCCTTCTTGCGACGGTCCGCAAGGTAAAAACGGCGCTCAGCCCCGGCCTCGAAATCGAGGGAATCGTGCTCACGATGTTCGATTCGCGCAACCGGCTCTCGCATGAGATTGCGCGCGAGGTCCGGCAGCATTTCGCTGACAAGGTTTTCAAGAGCGTGATTCCGCGCAACGTACGCCTGTCGGAAAGCCCGAGCCACGGCCTGTCCGCGATCGAATACGACCCACGCTCGTCGGGCGCAGAGGGTTACCGGGCACTCGCGCTCGAAATTGTGGACCGAGTCGAAGGAGCGCAGCGAGCAACAGAAAATACCGGAGGAACGGGACACGATGCTTAATCGACGACCGCTTGGACGCGGACTCGACGCGCTGATCGAGAACACCGTTGCCGACATGACTGCGGCGCCGGCTGCGGTCGCGGCCGAATCGGGCGCGCAAATCGTGATGGCGCGGCTTGCTCACATTTCGCCAAGTCCGTTCCAGCCGCGGATCACGTTTGACTCCGAACGGCTCCAGGAGCTGGCGCACGCGATCGAGAGCCAGGGCGTGATCGAGCCGCTGATCGTGCGGAAGGCGTCCGGCGCGGCGCAATTTTCCGGGGCCGAGCGCTACGAGCTGATCGCAGGCGAGCGGCGGCTGCGCGCCGCGAAGATCGCAGGTCTCGAGACGGTTCCGGTCGTGATTCGCGAACTCGACGATCGCGGCGCGCTCGAAATGTCGATCGTCGAAAATCTCTCCCGCGAAGACTTGAACGCAGTCGAGGAAAGCCGAGCGCTCAAGCGGTTGCATCGCGATTTCGGCCTCGGTCACGACGAGATCGCCGCGCGAATCGGCAAAAGCCGCCCCTACGTCAGCAACGCGATTCGCCTGCTCGAATTGCCCGAAGAAATTCTGGAAATGATCGTGAGCAACACGCTCACCGTGGGTCAGGTCCGCCCGCTTTTATCGCTTGAATCGCCGCAAGCGCAGATCGCGGCGGCGGAAGAGATCGCTGCGGGAAAAATCACTGCCCGCGGCGCCGAAGCGATGGTCGGAAACCGTCGCCGCAAGCGCGCGGGCGCGCCGGCACGAAACGAAGCCGATCCAAATTTAAACGCTCTGGCCGAAGGAATGCAGCGCGCGCTCAAGCGCAAAGTCAGAATCGTCCGCCGCCGCGGCAAAACCCCCGGCCGAATCGAACTGGACTTTTACGACGAAAACGATCTAACCGCCCTGGCCTCCGCCCTGATGGTCCAAGCCCGCACGGCGACCGCCCACGCATAGCCGACAGCGAAAAACTATACGCTATGCGGCCGTTAGAGAATCTGTGCGCAAGTCGTTGATGCGATTGCGGAATCGCTCGAAGAGCGCGGCCGGTTGCTGCGCACGGGCACCATCTCGGTGCGAGGTGCACATTGTACGCAAACTCCTGACCACCAAAAGCGCCCGCCGCGATCATCACGGCTCCCCCGTCACCTGAAGCGCTTTCGCTGAAACCAATTCTCATGACTTTTTCAATCAATCGCCCCGGCCTACCAACCTGTGCGGAGCTTCCCTAAATCACGCGATCTGAAGCTTGAGAAGGATCTGTCGCTACCAGAGTCTTTTCAAACATTTCGATCGCGCTCCTCTTGAGTTTCTAAGACCTATGCAAGCGCGACGGGTTGATCGTCAGCGGGACGCTGCGCCAATTCGTCAGCAGTGAGCCGCGCATAGATCTCGATTAGGTTGGCGTCAGGATCTTTCAGCCAGAGTTCGTGTAACGGCGTACCCAACCACGTGGTGCGTGGCGGCTTCTCGACGTGCCACCCCGCTTGGAAGGCGCGATGATAGGCATCGATTACGGCACCCTTGCCCGCGAGAGCGATCCCGAAATGATAAAGCGTGTCGTGGTGAAGCTGCTTCCCGTCCGACACCAGCAGCACGAGGTTGAGCCTGAGTTCAGGGCAGATGAAGATCACGTAGCGATGAGTCCGTTCGCGCGGTTGAGTTCCCAGCAGCCAGGAATAGAAACGCGCGCTGCGCGGCAGATCGTGCACTCGGATGCTGGAATGAAATTCAATCGCGGTGGGACCGCGCGGTACGTCGCGCAACGCGTTCAGAACCTCGATCCGCGCTTTGATCTGATCGCGGGCGAGGCGGAACTTTGCGAGGCGCTCGGCATCGCCAAGCGAAGAATTCGGCGCCGCAGGATCCGCAATCGGCCAGTGCATCCGTCTCACGTTGCCAAGAAACACGGGACATACCTCATCGGAGCACAGCGTGATTACGGTATCGACACTCAGCGGGTCGATGCTGTCGACCGATTTAGATTTTTGAGCCGAGATCTCAATGCCAATTTCCTTCATTGCGGCGACGGCGAAGGGATTAACTTCGGCGGGTTTTGAACCGGCGCTTTGTACGCGCACGGACTCGCCGATGATCGAGCGCGCCAGTCCCTCGGCCATCTGACTGCGCGCCGAGTTCTGAACGCAGAGGAAAAGCAGGCCTCTCATTGCACAGCTCCTCCCGGCCGCCCGATTGGCAGGATTTCGCGGTTGCCCAAATCCGACCATGAGCGTTCGTGGTTGCGCGCACGCGCCAGAGATGTGCGCGACCTCGTAACCGTCACCTTGCGCGCATCAGCCAGACGAATCCCAAGATTGTCGAGATTCGCCGCCAGCCATTTCGCGGTCACCAAGATTTCGGCGTCGCGACCGTTGTGCATGACCTTACTCATTTTGCATCATCGCGGGGGCTGCCTACGACAATTTCACCTTCCACCCGGCATGCCGCCGCAAGCGTGTTGTAGACCGTCCCGTATTTGCGGACGTTGAGGTGAAGCAGGTCTACGCGGTGCTGCGGTTCATCGGTTTCGATCTTAAGCGTATACCGGATAATGATGATTCGCGGCGGAGGCTCCTCGCGCTCGGCTACCACGCGGATTGACGCTGAATCGTAGCGAAAGCGCAAAATCTGCGAGAATCGCTCCACGTTCTTCAGTGCGCACGCGGCGAATGCCGTGGCCAGCAACTCGGCCGGCCCGGGCAGCCCCGGGTCTTGTTGCGCAGAGCCGTCGAAGCGGATCTCGCTCCGCTTGGCCCGCGCACTCGCCTCACCGCCCTTTCGAACCGACGCCGAAACCTCGTATTCCTGCATGGTGCTCGCATACCTCTCAAAGCCTTGGTTCTAATTTGTAGGGTCGCTTGATTATACGAAACGGACAACAGCTGTGGTGTCCTGAATTGGCGGATTCCAGCCCGTTCGCGCCGCAGCGGGTGGATTGCGTTTGCGGCGGTCGTTGTTCTAGCCTCGATTCGGGCTGGACAGGAGCCGGCACCGTCTATGATCGTCGGAATCGATATCGGTGGTTCAACTACCGACGCGGTGGTGCTCGAAAACGGCGGGCTTCACGTCGTCACGATCGAAGCGAATGACCCGGTTGCCGCCGCGGCCGGCGCGCTCGGCAAACTGATTGCGGAGTTCGGAATCAGCCTTGAAGATATCGAGCGCGTAGCCGCCACAGGTGCCGGCGCGCGAGTGCTCGCAGATTCCCTGCTCGGGCGCCCAGTTATTAAGGTCAACGAGTTCACGGCGATCGGCGTGGGCGGAACGTCGCTTGCCGGGATGGACCAAGCGCTAGTGGTTTCACTTGGCACCGGTACTGCAATCGTGTCGGTCACCCCCGGCAAGATCCAGCACTTCAGCGGCACGGGAGTTGGCGGAGGAACTCTGCTTGGTCTTGCCAAGCACATGCTCGGCGTCGTGACGATCGAGCGCCTCGAGGAGTTGGCGCGTAAGGGCGATCTGCGCCGCGTCGATCTGACCGTGCGTGATATCGCTGGCGGTCCAATCGGCGATCTTCCGCCCGGCACCACGGCCGCAAATTTTGGCAAGGTGGGCGCGGACGCGACGCCGGAAGACAAGGCACTCGCGATCATGAACATGATCGTCGAATCGATCGGCGTGCTGAGCTTGGCGAGCGCCCGTGCGTGCGGGCAGGAGAACATCGTCCTGACCGGAAAGCTCTCGCGCCTGTTCCGTTTCATGCAGGAAGCCAAGCGGCTCGACTTCCCTTTCGGCCGCCGGTTTGTGATTCCGGAGCACGCCGATTACGCTACCGCAATCGGTGCCGCTCGCACCGCTCGCAAGGAGTGACCGCCGCGCCGGTCACGGCCACTCGGGAACCGTTCTGGTCGACGAGTTCTGCTCATCTTGAGCAGCTATTCGGCACGTTCGGATATGCGATTGCCCGCAATTGTTTGAATCTTATCGTTGTCTTGGCGTATGGTGCCTCATGGCTTAGAAGCAGGTACCAAGACAGAGGCAAGTTCGTTCTTGCAGGGGAGGGAATGGATGCGTTCGCAATCAAGCCCAGAAACTTGCGTATCGATCAATTCGATTGCATTCTCGAGCAATCTAACACCCGCGCTAATTCAGACGAGACGAGTCTCATCGGCGCTGCACGCCTTCGTCATGATTCTCGTGGTTGCGATTGCGCTCTCGATCGCCGCCTGTGAAGGAAACAACGAAGGCGGCACGACGCCTAACCACCCGCATCATACGGCCACTCCCACCGCGACGCCTACCGCAGTGGCGTCTGCGCCACTCTGGGTCGTTGACAATGCCAACAATCGAACGATCGGATATACGCCGCCGATCGACTCGAACGGACCGCTCGCCTCGGTCGTGCTGGGGCAGACGAGCTTCACGACCTCAAATTGTCAGAGCGGCACGACTCCGACCGCCTACTGCCAGAGTAATCCATTTGCCGGCGCGGCCGTCGATTCGAACGGAAACGTTTGGGTGACGGACCTTGGTAACAACCGCGTGCTTCGATATCCGTCGCCCTTCAGCAACGGGGAGAATGCGGACCTCGTTATCGGTCAGAGCGACTTCGTTTCGGCAGGCAGCGGCAGCGGTGCGGCCCAGCTCTATCAGCCGATATATGTCGAGCTCGATCGACATGGAAATTTGTGGGTCTCGGATACCAATAATAATCGGGTTCTCGAATACGTGCCGCCGTTTACCAACGGTATGGCGGCGACGCTGGTGATCGGACAACCGGGATTTTCCAGTACCACCTGCGTCAACAGCCCGGGCGCGGCGACGGCGTCGGGCATGTGCTCCCCTTGGGGAATCGCCTTTGACTCGAACGATGACCTGTTCGTTTCTGACAATGGGAACTCGCGGATTCTGGAATACGAGCCGCCGTTTTCGAACGGGATGAGCGCAAGTTTCGTCATCGGCCAGCCTAATTTCACGAGCAACAGCGCGCCGACTACGCCCGCAGCGAACCTTGTTGGTGCGTTTGGAATCGCGATTGACGCCTCCGACAATGTCTGGGCGGCTGACGTGAACTACGGCCGCGTGATTGAGTTCCCCCCTCCTACCAGTAACGGCGAAAATGCGATCCGCGTCCTTGGAGAGCCGAATTTTACAACTTATGACGCGCAGTGCCCTAGCTCTAGTCCCCCGAATAATCAGCCGACCGCTTCGCTGATCTGCGAAGCGTTCGACGTCAAAGTTGATTCCGCCGGAAATGTTTACGCGGCGGATAACGACAACAACCGGATGCTCGTGTGGGATGCTCCAATCACCGCGAACGGACAGGCGGCAAATTTTGTGGTTGGCCAGACCAGCTTCACGAGCACCACTGCTGCGACAACGCAAGCCGGACTTTTCAACCCGTCGGGAATCGCGCTGCCATTCGCGATGCGTCCCTAGCGGCAAATGACGGCCGCACGGCCCGGCGAGGCAGTCCGGGCCGTGCGGCCGCCGAAGATCCTCTTCTTCTACGGTTGATCGCTCGAACAATAATTGAAGCACCCCGCCGTGCTCAGGCCGTGCAATTCCACTTTAGCGGTTCTTCCTTCTGGGCAGGCGTTCTCCGCGCAGACCGCACTTGCCGTTCCCTGCTACGCACGGATGAAGCTACAATGCGGGCGCTGGTGAAGAGCGCGCCGTGATGCGAGCAGCGCAACGCCCGCACAGGATACATCGCATGGCTTCAGAATTGCTCAAGGGTTTCCGAATGCTCGATCTGGCCGACGAGAAAGCGGCGCTGTGCGGCAAAATTTTTGCCGACATGGGCGCGGATGTGATCAAGGTCGAGCCGCCGCGCGGATGCTCGACGCGTACGATTGCTCCGTTTCTCGAGGATCTGCCTGGCCCCGATCGCTCGCTCTATGCGATCGCGTACCATGCGGGAAAGAAATCGGTCACCGCGAATCTCGAGTCGGCCGCGGGACGCGAAATCGTCGCGGCTCTCGCTGCGAAATCCGACTTTATCGTCGAATCTTACGATCCCGGCTTCCTCGATTCGATCGGCCTCGGATACGACACGCTCGCAAAGAATAACCCGCGTCTCATCTATACTTCGGTCATGCCGTTCGGCGACACCGGGCCGGCGCGCAATTACAAATGGGCCGATATCATCACCTGGGCCGCCGGTGGCGCGATGTACATGATGGGCGAGGAAGGCAAGCCGCCGTTGCAGATGAGCTTGCCGCAGGCGGGACTGCACGCTGGCGGCGAGGCGTCGGTCGCCTCGATGCTGGCGCATCATGCGCGTCAGCGCGATGGGATCGGACAGCGGATTGTCGTCAACATGCAGGCCTGTATTGTGTGGACGCTGATGAACGAGCAGGCGATGCCGATTCTGCACGGCGACCATATTCAGCGCACGGGAGTTTATACCGGATCGAAGGACACGCGGCGCAAGATGGTATATCGATGCAAAGACGGGCATATCTCGACGCTGATTGCTGGGGGCTCGCTCGGTGGAGCCTCGACTAAAGCTCTCGTCACCTGGATGAACGAAAAGGGCTTCGCGGCGCCGTGGATGATCGAGAAAGACTGGACGACGTGGGTGCCCGGTATGTTCATGGCGCTGACCGAGCGCGATCGATTCGAGATCAGCGACCTTGAGGATCGAATCCAAAAATTTTTCCTCACGATGACCAAGAAAGAGATTTACGACGGAACATTGAAGCGGCGTATCCTGCTCGCACCCGTCGCGACGGTCGCTGATATCGCAGCCGATTTGCAACTTGCAGCGCGCGAATATTTCGTAGAGGTCGAGCACGACACGCTCGGCCGCCGGATGACGATGCCGGGTGCATTCGCCAAGCTATCGCGCACACCGATCGGAGCGCCAAGGCGTTCGCCAAAAATCGGCGAACATAACCACGAAATATACGGCGGGCTATTAGGCCTGAGCGACGCGCGAATTGACGAGCTTAAAGCTTCGGACGCAATCTGAGGGTTATCGGCGATGAGTGAGTTTGCGCTTTCGGGAGTAAAAATCCTTGACTTCGCGTGGGTCGGAGTCGGCCCGATCACGACCAAGTATTTTGCCGATAATGGCGCCGACGTAATCCGCGTCGAGTCCGCCGCCCGTCCCGACGTGCTGCGTCTGGCGCCGCCGTGGAAGGACGCGCGTCCGGGGATCAACTCGAGCCAGTTCTTTGCGAGCTACAACACGTCGAAAAAGGGCATCACACTTGATCTTGGCAAGCCAAAAGCGCGCGAGTTGGTGAAAAAACTCGTGCCGTGGGCAGATATCGTGGTCGAGAGCTTCACGCCTAAGGCGATGCGCAATTGGGGCCTCGACTTTCCAAAGCTCTGCGAGTTGCGGCCCGACCTGATCATGCTCTCGACCTGCATGCAGGGACAGACCGGGCCGAATGCGCTATATCCCGGATTCGGCCAATTGATGGCGGCCTTGTCCGGTTTTTATTACATCTCAGGTTACGACGAGCAGTCGCCGTGTCCGCCATACGGCGCATACAGCGACTTCATCGCACCGAGATTTTCGGCGTCAGTGCTGATGGCCGCGCTCGATTACCGCCGCCGCACGGGCGTGGGCCAGTACATTGATATGTCGCAGTACGAGGCGTCGCTGCATAATCTTGCGCCGGCGCTGATCGATTACTTCGCCACCGGCCGCATCCTTGGACCGCGGGGAAACCGCTCGGATCGCTATGCACCGCACGGCGCCTATCCGTGCGCCGACGAAGATGGACACGAACGCTGGATTGCGATCGCGGTCGCCGATGACGCCCAGTGGGAGGCAATGGCTAAAGTGCTTAGTGCGAATGATATCGACCGGCGATTCGATTCGCACGCAAAGCGGATCGCGAGCGCGAAGGCGCTTGACGAGTTCATAAACCCGCTGACACATGCACATAATGCCTACGAGCTGACGCATAAGCTGCAAGCGGCGGGTGTTGCGGCGTATCCGGTGCAAAATTGCGTCGATATCCATCAGGATGAAAATCTCGACGCGTTCGATTTTTGGCACTGGCTTGAGCACAAGGAGATGGGACCGTCGGTGTACGAAGGCCTGCAGCATCGCATGAGTCGCACGCCGGGCGCGTTGCGGGCCGCCGCGCCAATTCTGGGACAGCATAACGACGAGATTTTCTCCGGGATGCTCGGACTCGGCGCCCAGGAGATCGAAGCGCTGAAAAAGGAAAACGTCATAATGTGACGAATCGGACGGAGAATATCCGCCTTGTTTCGTTACTGTTTTCTGGCCTCCCTTGCGCTACGAATTAAAGATTGCGCTCCGCTATCTGCGCGCCCGCCGCAGAGACGCGTTTATCTCGATCACAACGATCTTCACCGCTGTCGGCGTGATGATCGGCGTCGCAGCCCTGACTATCACTCTCGCCGTCATGTGCGGCTTCGAGCAAAGTCTTAAAGAACGCGTGTTGGCTCTAACGCCGCAGGTGAAGATCGAAAGCACCGAGGGATCGATCTCGAACTACGCCGAGATTGAGGCGCAGGTGAACAGGGTTTCCGGAGTCGATGGTTCCGATGCGTACGTGGTCGGCCAGGGGATGCTCAGCTCAGGGCGCGGGATCGGCGGCGTGGTGGTGCGTGGAGTCGAGGCCAATAATCCAGTGGTGAATAAGGAATGGGGACGCTACGTGACCGAAGGCGAACTTGCCGGACTTGCGAGAGATTACTCGGCGTTGCCTGGCGCGACGGGCGGCGCGCAGGCGATCGGGGGCGGCGCAATCGCGATCGGCTCGGACCTTGCGCACACGCTCAAGGTTAAGCTCGGAGATCGGGTTCGGATGGTCGCGCCTATTATTTCGGCCGGCGCCGGGACGCTATCGACCCGAACCGGCGACTTTGTCGTAGCGGCGATCTTCGATTCGGGCCTGAGTTTCCTCGACACGCAAATGGTATTTATGGACCTGACGCGCGCGCAGAATTTTTTCGGACGACCGGGCAAGGCCGACGGCGTTGATATTCATCTTTCCAATCTTGACCGGACCCAGGCGGTGACTGCGGCGCTCAGGCGGATATTTGGACGACCGTATGTGATTCGCAACTGGATCGACTACAACGAAGCGGCTTCAGCTGGGTTCGAGCTGCTTAAGCGCGTCTACTCGATGGTGTTGGTGCTCTTGATCGGTGTCGCGGCGTTCAATCTGGTCGCGACTTTGATCATGGTCGTGATGGAAAAGCGCAAGGATATTGCGGTCCTGATCTCGATGGGGGCGACGCGGCGTGAGGTGCGGCGAATCTTCGTGCTTAAGGGATTGATCGTCGGTGCGTCCGGAACCGGCGCGGGGCTGTTATTGGGCGCGATCGGGTGTTTCGCGCTCGCCCGTTACCACTTCATTCATATATCGAAGCAGATCTATGGAATTTCGACCGTGCCGATATGTGTCAACCCGATAAGCTTCGTATGGGTTGCTGCCGCTTCGATGCTGCTGTGTCTCGTCGCGACGTTTTATCCCGCCCGGCAGGCTTCGCGCGAAATGCCGGTCGAAGTATTTCGATCTTAATCCTGAATTGGTCTTCGACTTTCCGGTGGCTATCAGATCCGGTTCAATGTACCGGGTGAGGCTGCGCGGATATGTTTCGAGGGTATCGCTTTTTACTGCTCGGAAACTCGGGAATTAGTCGGGGGCTTCGATGCGAGTTTAGGTTTGCGCACGACGAGCGTCTCATGACCCCGCACCTTTATCGTGCGGGCAGGCTCGGAGTGGTTCGACCCTACTGTCTCGGGCCGCGCGGGACGCGACGAGGTTCGCTTGCGGCGCCAGTTGTGCAGTTCCTGCGAAAGCTTCGAGGCCACCGAGTCGCTATCGGCGCCACCACTGCGAGCGGTCTTTCCGGTTTCATTACGCATTTCGGGTTCGCGCATAAGTTTATTTTCTCCTGTGACTAGGGTGATTCCTCCTGTCGCTGATTATGATTGTAAAAATTTGTATGAAATGCCGTGGATACTCGGGTGGGAACACAGAAGTCCGCGCGCGCATTCAACGTACAAGTGAGTCTTCGCCGTTCGTGCTATTTAGCGTCGGTGCTAGCGATTTCCGCGGAATCCTGCGCCAATATCGAAAATATTCGCTTGAACTATCTTTTTGCCTGAGGAATGGCCAGTCGCGGTGGACTCGCGCCGGGTCCGGATACCCAGGCCCGGCGCTGTCATCATTCTAACCTTCTTGCGCGTCTTCTCAAGTGATGGATCGTACGGGGCAGGCGCTTCGCTCTCTGACGCTCTATTGGAACAGGCTCTGCATCCTGAGCGCAAGTCCCATATCTCCAGCAATGCGCAGTTTGCCTGTCATGAACGCCATCTGACCGTTCAGCTTGCCGCTGAGCATGTCAAGATAGTCCTGCGCCGTCATCGAGATTGTGATGCTGGGCGAAGCCGCCGCACCTTCCTTAACCTCGCAGTTGTCATCTTTGATGATTACATGCCATTTGCCACCGCCGTCACCCGAGAGATCAAACTGGTAGGTTGCGGTCAAGCCCTTGGCGGCTTCCTTGTTGAAGCGCTTCGGCATCATGGCAAATGCTTCTTTGGCGGATGTAGGTGCTGCATCAGGCATGGGAATCGAGAACCTCCTGGGGCAACGGCTGATGCCGTATTCTAGAATTCATCTAACCGCCCGATCGGCAGGTTGTCAATAGCGATGGCAACTCTTCGTACCTTTACCCCGGCCTGCGCCGGTTCTGACTAATGCAAGACCGGCGGTCAAATCAAAAGCCGAACATATTTCCGGGCACGACCGTAATGACGTTTCCGCGCACCCTCACTGGCGCTGCGCCTTCAGTGATAGTTACCGCGCGCTGCTTGTCCAGTTCGGTTTTTACCGTGCCGTCCAGGTAGGCGTCGTTTCCGATCACCTTGACGGTTACTTTGGGCAGACCGGCGTTGGCGAGTTGCTGCTGAATCGTGGCCTGCTCCTGCGCCCATACGCTGGTGTCAGTAGTCAGCGTATCGACAACGCTCGTCACTCCGCTGACCGCCCGAACGGTCCGCTCGGCGAGCGCTTTGTCGTTGTTGTCAAAGACACGACCGCTCAGGGTGACCACGCCGCCGGAACTCGTGTAGGCTTGAACCCGCCCGAGTTTGCGGTTGTTTTTAAGGGCTGCGTTCACGCGATCATAAAGGGAAGGCGCGGGGCGCGGG
>JAJZAG010000409.1 GCA_021799555.1 Deltaproteobacteria bacterium
TCCTTTAACCGCTATGGAACATACGCTTCGCGCCGTTAATCGCACCCGCGGGACGATAGTGTGTAAGAATCTTGAAGATGCGGGCGGACTTGCCGGGCAGAGTCGCGGATTGCTCGGCCGTAACCGACTTGATCCTGGAAGCGGAATGCTTTTCGAGAACGGAAAGTTCACGCCGTTCATGTGGATGCACATGTTCTTCATGAAATTCGCGATCGATATTGTGTTCCTGGGGCGCGACGGACGCGTGTTGAAGATCAATGCCGACTTGCGCCCGTGGCGGGTTTCTTCAGTAGTCTTTGGCGCACGCCGCGCGCTCGAACTCGAAGTTGGTGCGGTGGCATCCAGTGGTACCCGGGTCGGCGACATAATCGCGATTGAGCAGATTAATCTCTAACCGCGACTTGGTCTTACGTCGCGCCGATCCGCTATTCTCGAACATCATGAAATCCAACCAAGCGACGAAGGTGAACGGCGAGCCGTGGCATTTCGAGAAGCTCACGCTTGAGTCAGGACTCAACATCAGGGTCGCGCGCGCAGGCGCGGGTCAGCTCGTCGTGATGCTACATGGCTTTCCGGAATGCTGGTACTCGTGGCGGTATCAGCTCCGTGCGCTCTCGGACGCCTTCGATTGCGTTGCTCCCGAGATGCGCGGCTATGGAGAGACGGACGCGCCGCGCGGGGTCGGGAACTATACATTGGAGAAACTGGTCGGCGACGTAGCGGGGTTGATCGCTGCGCTTGGACGGGAGCGTGCAGTAGTCGTCGGACATGATTGGGGCGGCGCGGTCGCGTGGGCAACGGCCCTGATGCGGCCCGAGATCGTTGAGCGGCTCGTGGTACTGAATTGCCCGCATCTGAAGCGGATGGCGCAGGAGCTGCGGCACAATCCACGTCAGATGCTGCGAAGCTGGTACATGGCGTTCTTCCAGCTCCCTTGGTTGCCGGAGGCGATGTTCCGCGCGCGAAATTTCCGCGCGCTGGACCGCGCGCTGCAACGCAATACGGTGCGCAAGGACGTTATCACGAATGATGATCTTCGCTACTTTCACGAAGCGTTTCGAAATCGCTACTCGATTAGCGCTGCGATCAATTACTATCGCGCCAACTTTCGCTCCGGGTTTTTGGCACCCGCGAGGTCGAAAGATTGGATTGATCGTCAGATCGCGGCGCCAACGATGCTCCTATGGGGCGAACAGGATTTCGCTCTCGGCAAGGAGCTGACCTACCGCATGGAGACGTTCTTCAGCGGGCCATTCGAGATCGATTACATCCCGAGCGCCGGCCACTGGGTGCAGCAGGAGGAGCCCGAGATTGTGAGCGCCTATATGCGCGAATTCCTAAAACCCCTTCTCGATCGTCGATGAGCGTGCAGGCGCCGCGCGGCTAAGGCTTAGGCATCGCGCCGCTGCGCCGCATCTGCTGGTCGAAGCCCGGCATCATCGACTGCGCGAACGCATTGCGCGCCAGCGCGACGATCGCCTGCCAGGTGCTCACGTTAGGTTGGTCCAGTTTGCCGGACAGCTTGACTTCGGTTCCGACTTGCCCGGTCGAAAAATTTTTGAACAGGTGCGCGGCGGCGAATATCGCGACCAGCGCCACGGAGAGGATCGCAATCCATCTCACGGCTCACATAATGGAACCCGGTAATATCCTCATCGTGCTGTCCAACCATCATTCTAGCCCTTGGCGCGCTCGCTGCGTAAAAAAACTTTGGAAGTATCGCCTGCCCTAAACCGGAGGTGCGTATGCGATCTTTCGGGCGCTATCGCTTACGCGCGAATGTGGCGTCGATAAGTTGGGGGGCAGGCGCGGCAGTTGAAAAATCAGGGGTTGCAGCAATCTTTCATTCGGCCCGAAACGGTCGCCCGTTCCACGCGAATGGATCGCGGCCAATGCGCATGGATCGCGGCCAATGCGTTGATAAATTCGTTCGCGGTGCCCTGGATTTTATGGCCGCCCTTGATTTGCAGCGTGAACCACGATAGCAAAGAAGATTCTGATCGCTTTCTAAGTGCTCCCCGGTAGCTCAGTCGGTAGAGCAGACGGCTGTTAACCGTCGGGTCGCTGGTTCGAATCCGGCCCGGGGAGCCAATCTCGATACCCGTAAACGCCGAGTGTCCCGATTCAGCCCTGAAATCGGTTTCTTAAGATGACCTCGGCCTCAGCGGATTCCGAAATCTTCGCCTGACACGCCGATTGCCGAGGTCAGCTTGTTCGTGGCATTAGGTAGGAACGTATCGAAATTTTTCAGTGGCATGCCTTTACGAGAGCGATGAACGCATTTGATGCTACAAAAAGTGAGCCTGGGAGTCGCATTCAGTTCGCTTTTACAGACGAGCAGGAGCAGTTCCGTTCGACGATTCGGCGGTTTCTGACCAATCGATCTCCGACGACCGAAGTTCGCCGACTGATGGCTACCAAGGAGGGATACGACCCTGCAGTATGGCGCCAGTTAGGCGAAGAATTGGCGATACTTGGTATCCATATCCCTCAGCAATATGGCGGTGCCGGGTTTAGCATGATTGAGCTTTGTATCGTCACCGAAGAACTTGGCCGCGCCTTGCTCTGCGTGCCTTTCTTCTCGACGGCAGTGCTCGCGGTCAACGCTATTTTGAACGCTGGGAATGAAGCTCAGAAATCGGCGCTGCTTCCCGCCATCGCCAACGGGGCGCGGCTTGCTGCGCTCGCGATTACCGAGCCCGACGGAAACTGGGATCCTGTCGGAATTACGGTTGTCGCCACTCCCGAGGCTGACGGCTACCGGCTCGATGGCGCCAAGAGTTTTGTCGTGGACGGACACGTGGCCGACCTGTTAATCGTTGCAGCCCGAATTCCGGGAACTGCGGGCCACGAGGGATTA